>DASZDV010000222.1:0-2476 GCA_035941575.1 Pyrinomonadaceae bacterium | reverse complement strand
ATCCCTCTTTTTCGCCGGTGGCTTTGAGCGCGTCAGGACTGCTCAGACTCGCGAGCAGATCTTTTGCTTTCTGTTCGATCTGTTCCTTCGCGCGCTGCTGCTTGATCGTCTCAGTGACCTTCGCTTTCACTTCATCGAAGTCAGGAATGCGCGGGTCCTTCTTGTCGATCAGCATTGGGACAGCGAAACCACCTTTGATTCCGGTCGCCGCACCGACGTCGTTCGCATTGTTAAGCGATTCGAGCGCCTGCTCAAACTGCTGGTTTGTTCCAATGTTCGGGACGTCGTCTCCCGGCTTAACATACGGTGTTTCGCGCACCATCTCTCCTGCGCTCATGTTAGCTTCCGCCGCAAGTTCCTGGGCCACCTTTTGCGGATCTTTCGTCTCCTGCAAACGCGTCTGCGCTTTCTGAGCGACTTGGAAGGCCGCGGTGTAGCCGCGCCGATTGCGTAGAGAAATGAGGAGTTCGGGTTTCGCCTGTTCAAATGTCTTCGGGACGGAATCACCTCGGCGCAGGATGTACCAATTGCCGCCATATCGAGTCGGAATGTCGGAGACTTCGCCGACTTCCATTGTGACGGCGCGGTTGTAGAGAGCGTGTGGTTTGTTTGGGTTGTCCTTGTACGGAGCAGTGAGGAATCCGCCGTTGCGTGCTGTCGCCGGATCCTCCGAGTTTCCTTTTGCAGCTTCTGCAAAGTCTTGTTCTGACGCTTTGCGGGTTCCCTGGGTGAGCTTCGCGATCAGGTCTTTCGCCTTCTGCTCGACCTGTGAGTCAAGGTCCTTGCGAACCACTCTCAACATGATCTGTTGAATCTTGATACCGGCTTCCTTGTACTTCGGATCCATCTCCTCGAATTCCTTTTTCAGATCCGCCTCCGGAATGTTCAACTTCGAGCCGGCTTTTTCAGTATCGATGAAGATGTAACGAACCTTCTTCTGTGGCTCGTTGTAACGGTAGTCATTTTTATGACTCTCGTAATAAGCGCGCAGGTCCTCGTCGCTCGGCTGGATCTTCGCGGCGAGTTTGTCGGCAGTAATCGAGACATAACCAACGTCGAACGCCGTGTTGCGCTTCTTGAATTCCTCGCGCACTTCGTCGTCAGAAACATTCACGCTGGCCGTAACGAACGCTCTGAGTTTCTCCGTCGAGATGCTGTCGCGAACTTCTCTTTCGTAACTTTCGACGTCGCCGTACCGACCGACGATTGAATCCTTGTAACGGTCGTAACCGACGAACTGGCCGGACGCATCGGAGAACTGCTTCATCAGTTTCTCCTTCAACTCGCCGTCACTCGCCGCGAGACCAAGCCTTTCCGCCTCCTGCACGATCACTCTCTTGCTGATCAGGCTTTCGAGAAAACGCCTGTTGCCGCCGAATGCCGCCATGCTCATGCGGCCGCCGTACATCTGCATGATTCCTTCTCGCATACGAGCCAGTTCGGCGACAGTGATGCTGTCGCTTCCGACCTTGGCGATTACTTCGGTGTTCTTCGACGGATCGATGTTGCTGGCGGTGCGGTTAGGGGCGTAGAAGAAGATCAAGCTGACCGCCATCAAGACGGCAAATCCAAGAATGACTATGTTACGTGTTCGTTCGAGACGTCCTAATTGTTTGAGCATTAAATTCTTACCTTTCGAGGGCGAACGGCGGATTGTAAGGGACACGCAGCACAACTGACAACCGACAAACCGTTGGTTTGCTCCTGAGAAACTCAGATGCTATTTTACTGCTCTAAATGGACGCAATTAGCGGCTCAACGTGGTTGTGGGTAGGATTCAGTATCTTTATCGTCACGATGTTGGGCCTGGACCTCGGCCTCTTCAATCGTAAAGCTCACACTATCCGTTACAGAGAAGCGTGGATCTGGAGCGCCGTCTGGGTGACGCTCGCCTTGATCTTTGCCGGGCTGGTTTTTCACTACCAGGGTTCGCGACGCGGCCTGGAGTTTCTGACGGGCTATCTCATCGAGCTGTCTCTGTCGGTAGATAATCTGTTTGTTTTCCTGCTGATCTTCTCCTACTTCAAGGTGCCGGCCAGATTTCAGCATCGCGTGCTGTTTTGGGGCGTAATGGGCGCGCTCGTAATGCGTTTGACGATGATCTTTGTCGGTGCAGCGCTGATCAACCGGTTTCAGTGGATCATCTACATCTTCGGCGCCTTCCTCGTTTACACCGGCATCAAGATGTTTAGGCACGAGGAGGTTGACATTCAACCCGAGCAGAACTTCGCCGTGCGCCTCGTCACGCGGTTTCTGCCGATCGCCCGTCATTACGAGGAAGAGAAGTTCTTTACAAGGGTCAACAATAAACGCACCGGCACGTTGCTATTGCTTGTGTTAATCGTCGTTGAGGTGACGGATTTGGTGTTCGCCGTCGACTCTATTCCGGCGATTTTCGCCATTACGACCAACACGTTTATCGTTTACACGTCGAACGTTTTCGCCATCCTCGGCCTGCGCTCCATGTACTTCCTGC
>DASZDV010000221.1:0-2143 GCA_035941575.1 Pyrinomonadaceae bacterium | reverse complement strand
CAACCCTTTGCAGACGGTGAAGACGGCGAAGACTTCCGGGCAGCGGCGAGTGCTGCTTCGAAAACGCGCGGATAGGTGCCGCAGCGGCAGAAGTTTCCTTTACAGGCCTCGCGAACTTCGTCGAGTGATGGATTCGGGTTCTTTTTGAGATAGGCAGAGATTGTCGTGACGAAACCTGGCGTGCAGAAACCGCACATCAGCGCATCGTGCGCGACAAACGCAGCCTGCACCGCGTTCGGTTTTTCCGGCGAACCCAAACCCTCCACTGTAGTGATCTGTTTGCCCACCGCATCTACTGCCAGCACAAGACATGAGTAGACGGGTTTGCCATCGAGAAGAACGGTGCATGCGCCGCACGTGCCCATGTCGCAGACGAGTTTTGGCCCAGTGACCGCAGGCTCGAGGTGATTGCGCAACGCGTTGAGCAACGTGGTGCGTGGTTCGACTTCCACCGGGCGTGGTTGACCATTTACCTGTAACGTTACTTTGGTTGCACCGGACACCGTCCGCCGCGCGCCGTCCTGCGCTTCTTCCGCTTCCGCTTCAGTCCACAAGTGATCGGCGATCGCAGCGCCTGCGCCGGCAACGCCGACGCCCTTGAGAAACCTTCGCCGGCTGGGATCATGTTCTGCCTTTGGCTCGTCGCCATCGCGAGACTTAGTCATAATTTTTCTCCAAAACTTCTTGACAAGAAAATAGTCCAGACATATTGTTCGCGCTCGTCTTTACTGGTAAAACCAATTCTGTCGTTGGTAGGAGCACATAAATTAACACGAAAACGAAGATCTATAGAACAGTCGCGCTGTTGATTCTCAGCACGCAGTTTTGTTCGTGGGCAACGGCGAAGAGCGTCAACGGCAAAACCGATTGGTCCGTCGCGATGGTGGAGTCGACCATGAAGCGATATCCGACTGCGAAAGACCTCGGTTCGTGGGGCTACGCAAAGTCGCTTTACCTCTACGGTCAATATCTCGTTTACAAGCGCACGCGCGAGCCGCGTTACCTCAAGTACATCAAAGACTGGATCGATTACCACGTCGATGAGAACGGCGTCGTCAGAAGCGCAAACGCGCAGGGTGAAGTCAGAGAGATCAAGTACGACAATCTCGACAGCATGCTGCCCGGCAACCTCCTTTTGATTCTCTACCAGGAAACGAAAGAGCCGAAGTACAAGCTCGCCGCCGAACGCATTCGCAAACGATTCGATACCTACCCGCGCACTAAAGACGGCGGGTTCTGGCATGCGACCAGCAAGAGTCGCGAATGGCAATTGTGGGGCGACGGCGTGTTCATGTCGATGCCGTTTCTCGTGCGCTACGGGAACATTTTTGGCGACAGTGAGTACGCAAACAACGAGGCCGCCCATCAATTAACCGTCTACGCCAGCCATCTAAACGACCCAAAAACGGGCCTCATGTTCCATGCTTACGACGAAAGCGGCCAGTCGGCATGGGCTGACAAGGAGACAAAGCACTCAGCGGAAATCTGGTGCCGCGCAATGGGTTGGTTCGGCATGACGTTGATCGAAACACTCGAACTCCTCCCAAAGAACCATCCACAGCGGCCGGAACTGATCGCGCAAGTGAATCAGCTCGTCAAAGCGTGGGCGATCTTCCAGGACAAGAAGACCGGGCTCTGGTACCAGGTGGTCAACAAGGGCGACGATCCGAACAACTGGCTGGAGACGTCGAGCTCGAGCATGTACACCTACGTCACCGCAATGGCGGTCGATCGCGGTTACGTCAACAAGAGCTATCTCAAGGGCGCGCAAAAGGGGTATGCCGGTGTGCTCACAAAGATATCGCTCGATGCTGACGGACAGACAAACATCACCGACATTTGCGAAGGCACAAACGTCGCGGACCTTGCCTACTACTTCGCGCGCAAGCGGAACACGAACGACTTTCACGGCCTCGGCGCATTTCTGATCATGAACGAGAAGTTTGTGAACAAAGCATTAAAAGGTAGCAGCCGCTCTTTGTGGCAACCCAAAGGGAACGGATAAAGCAAAAAATCTGAAAAAGTCTTGACGCCAATCCGAATTGGTATTATAAGTTCCGCGTTTTTTCCAGATTGTTATGACCAATTTTAACGTTACCAGGCTGAAAATCATCGAGCCGGTTCGCTCCGGGCAGACGACGGA
>DASZDV010000220.1:0-1504 GCA_035941575.1 Pyrinomonadaceae bacterium | reverse complement strand
GTCTTTCCGGACCGTCGTTCGCGAAAGAAGTTGTTGAGGGACATCCGACAGCAATTGTTGCCGCAAGCAAAGACGCAGCCGCCGCTCGCGCGGTGCAGAACGATCTGAGTTTCGAGAACCTTCGCATCTACACGAACACTGACGTCATCGGCACAGAGCTCGGCGGCTCGGTAAAAAACGTGATGGCGATCGCCGCCGGAATGGCGGCCGGTCTGGGGTTCGGTTCGAACAGTGTGGCGGCTCTGATCACGCGCGGCCTCGCGGAGATCACGCGATTTGCACGTCGTGAAGGCGCTCAAGTCGAAACGCTGATGGGTCTCGCGGGTTTAGGCGATCTCGTTTTGACATGCACCGGAAGTCTTTCACGCAATCGATTCGTGGGTCAGGAACTCGGAAAGGGAAGAAGTATCGAACAGATCACGGCTGGGTTAAGTGAAGTGGCTGAAGGCATCAACACCGCACGCGCCGTAAAGCAGATTGCAGATCGTGCGAATCTGGAAATGCCAATCGTGAATGAAGTGAACGCCGTGCTCTACAGCGGGAAGTCCGCGCGCGACGCAGTGGCCGAATTAATGAGCCGCCCTCTTCGCGAAGAAGGCGCCTAATTCGCTTTTCCTTAATCGGGGTTTTTATTTCAGCTCCACAAGATCTCCGACGCGAACGTCTCCCGGCTCAACAACACTCGCATAAACTCCAAGGTTCTGATCAGCATCACGCACGATCGTGCGCAAGATGCTCGGATCCTTCTCCAACCCCGCTTGCGCCTGAATCGTCATTCCGCAACGCACCGTCGGAATCTCACACTTCAATTCAACGCCGCCGACGTGCAACTTCCGACCGCCCCACTCCGCCTCAACCAATCCCTTAATGTCCGCACGCGTTTCAATGAGAAAGTTTGGACGAAACCGTCGCATCTCCCACTTCGCAGCGGGATTGAGCCGCGCCATCATGTCCAGCGAAGCGGTCGTGAGCACATGAATCGGAAACGCGTCGAAGTAAGTGCCTGGCGGTGAAGTAAACTCGATCACCTCGGGCGGCAACGTCGAAAGATCCGGCAGCGGTTCACCAGGCTCACGACTAAATCCTTCGCGAAGTTGTTCGTTAGCTGGACCAAAACTGGTTAACGCCGGCAGTGCTGCGCGAAACGCGCGAAGTCGCGCGAGACGTCCAAATAAACGCGCCATCCTGGAATGTCGTCGGTAGTGTTTCAGGTCTTCTGCCGGACGCAGCGGCCACAACGAAACATGCTTGCCGAGAAGTTCAGTCAAGCGCGTATTGACGTCGCTCGCATCGCTACCGATCTTCGTGCCGTCAGGAAACGTCATCTCAACTTGCGGAATAAACCCGAGAACTGGAGCTTCGCGATAACGTGCCGAGCACTGCATCAGCACAGGAAAATTCTTACCGTTTGTAATCTCGCTTGTGGTTTCGTCCCGTATTGCCCAGCCACGATCGCCGGGAATACCGAGCGTTCCGACGGTGCAGTGCTCCAACTTTTCACCCG
>DASZDV010000219.1:0-6661 GCA_035941575.1 Pyrinomonadaceae bacterium | reverse complement strand
CATCTTCCGCAGTTGCTTCATCGATCCCGTGCAGGGCGCGGCTATCGCTCAGTTTGCTGCTAAGTCGTTGGGTGCTAAGAACGCCGCAATCATGGTTGACCGAAAGAACGACTATTCAACCGGGCTTGAAAAAGTGATCAGCGAAACGTTCACCAAGATGGGTGGAAAGATCGTTGCAGTGCAGTCGTACCAGGAAGGCGATCAGGATTTCAACGCACAGTTGACGTCGCTTAAGGGCGCGAATCCCGAGGTCATATTTGTTCCCGGCTATTACAACGACGTCGGCTTGATTGCCAAGCAGGCACGCGACAAAGGCATCACGGTGCCGCTGGTCGGCGGCGACGGTTGGGACTCAGTTCAGCTTTACGCCATCGGCGGCACGGCTTTGAACGGCTCGTATTTCACAAACCACTACTCGCCGTACGACACCGAGCCGAAAGTACAGAAGTTTGTTAACGACTATAAGGCGCGCTACAACACTATTCCCGATGCGCTCGCAGCCACGGCTTACGACGCGGCCCGCATCATGTTCGACGCGATTAAGCGTTCGAAATCGCTCAACGGCGCAGACATCCGTGACGCGCTGGCCGCCACGAAGGATTATCCGGGCGTGACTGGAACCGTGACCTTCAACGAGCATCGCGACGCGGTGAAGCCAATCGTCATGATCGAGATCAAAGACGGCGGCTTGTACGCAGTGAAAGAACGCGTCACCGTTGAAGGCGCTGCGCTGCCAACTGCGGCGAACACGGCTCCTGCCGGAGCGCAGCCAGTGCCGGCCAAGACCGCAAATCAGTGATCGCTATCCGCACTTGCACCAAAGCGGCGCGAGTCCGCACTTCAAAGGTCGAGGGATAGCGAATCACAAGTATGAGCACCTTCCTCCAACAACTAATCAACGGTATCTCGCTGGGCGCAATCTACTCTTTGATTGCGCTCGGCTACACAATGGTCTATGGGGTACTGAAGCTGATCAACTTCGCCCATGGCGACGTCTACATGGTGGGCGCGTTCATGGGCTTTTATATTGCCAACGGCATCGGCGTGCGCGGCGCGCAGGCACTCGGAGCAAGCGGCGACGGAATGCTGGCGCGTGGTTTACTCGGTGGTGGTTCGCTGGAGCCGTCGCTGATCACCGCGCTCGTCGTGATGTTGTTGGCAATGGCTATCTGCGCCGCGATTGGCGTAGTGATCGAGCGTTTCGCGTATCGACCGGTGCGCAAGTACTCGCGACTGACGGCGCTTATCACCGCAATCGGCGTTTCGTTGTTGCTTGAGAATGGCGGACAGGTCGTTTTTGGCGCCGAACCGAAGTTCTTTCCGGAACTCTTCAGCAAACGGAACATTCAACTCTTTGAGGGCGCAAGTATTAACAGCGCCGATATCGTAGTGCTGGTGATCGCCCTGGTGCTGATGATTGCGCTGCAACTGATCGTCTATCGCACAAAAACTGGACGCGCAATGCGCGCAGTTTCCTTCAACCTGCAATCGGCGAAGTTGATGGGCATCAACACCGATCGCATCATCGCTTTCACGTTCGCACTCGGATCGGCTTTAGCGGCCGCCGCCGGCGTGCTCGTCGCGATTCGCATCCCACGCATCGATCCTTTGATGGGAATTCTCGTCGGTCTGAAAGCGTTCGTCGCTGCGGTGCTTGGCGGCATCGGCAACATTCCCGGCGCGATGCTTGGGGGGCTATTGATCGGCATCACCGAAACAATGGTTGTGGGCTATTTGTCGCCGACCTACAAAGACGCCGTCGCCTTCGCCATACTCATCTTGATACTGCTGTTCAGGCCTTCCGGACTTCTCGGTACGGTCGCTCAGGAGAAAGTTTAAGGACCACGAAGAGTGCCTCGGTACCTGCGCAATCTCATCATTGCCCTGATCGTCATCGCCGCCCTCATCGGACTCGATTTCGTCTTCCAGGGACGAATGCTGAACCCGTACTTTGTCCGCATCCTGATGCTGTCAGGAATCGCGATCACGCTGGCCGTTTCACTCAACTTGATCAACGGCTTCACCGGACAGTTTTCAATCGGCCATGCAGGCTTCATGGCGGTTGGCGCGTACTCCTCAGCTTATTTCTCAGTTAACTACGGAATGAACCTGGCAAATTCGCTGGGCGGTGGAAAGCTCGGATGGATTGTGGCGCTTTTTCTTTCCACGCTGATCGGCGCTGCTATCGCGGGCCTTGCGGGTTTGGCGGTCGGTATCCCATCTCTTCGCCTGCGCGGCGATTATCTCGCGATCGTCACACTCGGTTTCGGACAAATCATCGTAGTGTTTCTAAACAACATCGAGGCAGTTGGTGGTGCGCGAGGTTATTCCGGCATTCCGATCGTAAAGAGTTTCTTTTGGATCTTTCTTATTGCCATTCTGACGATCGTCATTGTTTATAACATCGTTAACTCGGCGTTTGGCCGCGCGTTGATTTCGATTCGTGAAGACGAACTCGCCGCCGAAGCAATGGGCGTCAACACGACGCGCTACAAAGTGATGGCGTTTGTGATTTCGTCAGCTTTGGCGGGCGCGGGCGGCGTGCTGTTGGCCCACTTCGATGGCTATCTGAATCCGAAGTCCTTTGAGTTCATCAAATCGTTCGAGATTCTGATCATGATCATTCTTGGCGGACTCGGATCGATCGTGGGCTCAGTGCTCGGCGCGATCGTGTTGACGGTGTTGCCTGAGGCGCTGCGCGGATTCGCCGAGTATCGCATGGTGATCTATTCGCTGTTGCTAATCATTCTGATGATCACGCGGCCGCAGGGCCTGCTCGGATCGGCGGCTCCGCTGAAAGCATGGCGCAAACGCGCGAAGCGCATCGCCGAGTCGCCGGTTGGTGGTCCGGCCACGGCGCCGACGAACCCAGCGACCGTGGCAACGCAACCAGAACGGCCCGCGCCCGGAGGTGAGAACCTCCAATGAGCTTGAACACGAACGGGCACGACGCCGTGCTGAAAACCGACAAAGCGACGATCCGTTTCGGCGGCCTGGTTGCAGTCAACGACCTGGACATGAGCGTCAGGAAAGGCGAGATCTACGGGTTGATTGGTCCAAACGGCGCCGGCAAGACGACGATCTTCAACCTGCTGACCGGTGTTTACGAGCCGAGTTCCGGAACAATCTACTTCAACGGGCAGCGTATCGACGGGCTTCGTCCGTACCAGATCGCATGTCGCGGCATTTCACGAACGTTTCAGAATATCCGGCTCTTTCCGAGCATGACCGTGATC
Source organism: Pyrinomonadaceae bacterium (assembly GCA_035941575.1). GTDB lineage: Bacteria > Acidobacteriota > Blastocatellia > Pyrinomonadales > Pyrinomonadaceae > PSRF01. The sequence continues at coordinate 3,425 of DASZDV010000219.1, read as the reverse complement.
GAAAACGTCATGACCGCATGTCACATTCACATGGGCCAGAACCTGTTCGATGCGGTCTTGCGTACACCGCGCTTTGTGAAGGACGAAAAGAAGCATCGTGAATACTGTTTTGAGCTGCTGGAAATCTTCGACCTTGCGAAAGTCAGTGATGAAGGCGGTACGAGTTTACCGTACGGCTCGCAACGCCGGCTCGAAATCGTGCGCGCGCTCGCAACCAGACCAACGCTGTTGCTGCTGGATGAACCGGCCGCCGGAATGAACCCGGCGGAACAAGAAGACTTAATGCACCTCATCCAACAGATCAGGGACCGTTTCGAACTAACGATCCTGCTCGTCGAACACAACATGAAGGTCGTGATGGGTGTTTGCGAGCGAATTCAGGTTGTGGATTACGGCAAATCGATCGCGCTCGGATTGCCGGAACAGATCAAGAATGACCCGAAGGTAATCGAAGCTTACTTAGGCGATTAGGATGCTGACTCTCGACAACGTTTCTGTTAACTACGGCGCCATCGAAGCGCTGACCGGCATCTCGCTGCACGTCGAGCAAGGTGAGGTTGTGACACTTATCGGCGCAAACGGCGCGGGCAAAACGACAACGCTGCGCACGATCACCGGCTTGCTCGAACCGCGCGCCGGCAAGATCACCTTCGAAGGCGAGGAGATCGGCGGTAAACCGACGCACAAGCTCGTCGCGCGTGGAATCTCGATGTCGCCGGAAGGCCGCGGCGTGTTTGCGAATCTCACCGTGCGTGAAAACCTGCAAATGGGCGCGTACCTCGTCAAAAATAGATCGCAGGTCACAACCGACATGGAACACGCCTTCAAAATGTTTCCACGTCTCAAAGAACGTGAATCGCAAAAAGCAGGAACGCTCTCAGGCGGCGAACAACAGATGCTGGCGATGGGCCGTGCACTGATGTCCAATCCGCGTTTGCTGCTGCTCGATGAACCATCTTTGGGTCTCGCGCCGCTCGTGGTCCACACAATCTTCGAAGCGATAGACGAAATCAAGTCAAAGGGTACTACCATTCTTCTCGTTGAGCAGAACGCGCATGCCGCGTTGGGCCACTCCGATCGGGCTTACGTACTCGAAACCGGAAGAATAGTGATGGAGGGACCATCCAGGGATCTGGCAAAGGATCCACGGATCAAAGAAGCATATCTCGGTGAGTAGATCACACCTTAACGACCGCCTCAATTCGAATTCTCCCACGCCACGCTCAAAGACTCTCCACTTGAGGAGCATATTGCTCCCGGCCATGCTCGTGGTCATGGCTCTCGCGTTTTCCTGTTCGCGTAAGCCCGGGGAGGGCGAGCAAAACATCGATCGCAGCACGATCAAGATCGGTTACTTCGGCGATCTTACTGGTCCAACTTACAACTTTGGCCAGTCGGCAATGAACGGCGTGCTCATGGCCGCCGCTCTGGCCAATCAATATGGCGGCGTTAACGGGCGTCAGATCGATGTGGTGCTCCAAGACGATCGCGGCAGTCCGGAAGAAGCCGCGAGACTCACAGCCAAACTCATCGACGATTACAAAGTTGTCGCCGTCATCGCCGGCGGCACGTCCGGAAACAGCCGCGCCGCCGCGCCGAAGGCGCAGTCGTCACACATACCTCTGATCTCGCCGTCGTCCACTGACCCGGCAGTGACACAGACCGGTGACTACATCTTTCGTGCGTGCTTCGTCGATTCGTTTCAGGGCGCGGTCATGGCCAGCTTTGCCGCGGACACTTTGAAAGCAAAGCGCGCGGCGATACTTTTCGACTTCAATTCGCCTTACGGTCGCGGGCTCACTGAATTCTTCGAGATCAGTTTTGCAAAGCTTGGCGGAGAGATCGTGAACAAACAGTCGTACACGCAGGGCGACTCCGATTTCAAAGGGCAGTTGAGTTCGATCAAAGCCGCGGAACCGGACGTGATCTACATTCCGGGTTACTACGGTGAGGTCGCGCTCATTGCCAAAGAGGCGCGCGCGATTGGTCTGCAACAGCCGTTACTCGGCGGCGACGGCTGGGACGCGCCGGAGCTTTGGCAACTAGGCGGCGATGCACTGAACGGTTCTTACATTACGACGCACTATTCAGCCGGCGATCCCTCGCCCGCGATTCAGGCGTTCGTCGAAGGTTACAAACAGCGTTACGGCAATCTCGTGCCCGACGCACACGCGGCGCTCGCGTACGACGCTACACGTTTACTCTTCGATGCGATCACTCGCGCCGCAACCACCGACAGTCCAGCATTGCGCGACGCGTTAGCCCAAACGAAAGGTTTTGCTGGCGTGACGGGGATGATCACCATGGACGCGGATCGTAACGCGATAAAACCTGTCGTCGTTTTAAAACTTCAGGATGTGACCTTCATTTATCAGGAGACGATTCAGCCAAAGAATGCGGCTCCGTCGCCAACGCCTTCCTCGCCGACGCCAACTCGTCCTTAACTCTCTCGCGCGCCGTCCCGCCGACTTGTGACTTGCTGTTGATTGTGCTTTCTAGTGACAGCGCCGAGTTCACATCCGTGTCGATCAGTGGTGAAAATTTTTTAAATTCTTCAGCCGGTAATTCGTTTAATTCCTTCCCCAGTTCCAACGCACGCATTACGACTTTTCCAACCACTTCGTGCGCGTCTCTAAACGGAATGCCTTTCCGAACGAGGTAGTCTGCGAGTTCCGTAGCATTCATGTAGCCGCTTGTTGCAGCGGCACGGGCGCGTTCGTTATTGACGCCGATGTTCCTCAGCACAATGCTCGTAACCTGCAAACACGAACTCACAGTATCGAACGCGTCAAACACGGCTTCCTTGTCTTCCTGCATGTCTTTGTTGTAAGCCAGCGGTAGACCTTTCAGCGTTGTCAGTATTGACATCAGGTCGCCGAAGACACGTCCTGCTTTGCCGCGCACCAACTCCATCGAGTCGGGGTTTTTCTTTTGCGGCATCAAACTCGAGCCGGTAGCAATTGCATCGCCCAATTCGAAAAACCCAAACTCCTGCGAGGCATAGAGGATCACGTCTTCAGCAAGACGTGAGAGATGGACCATCAGCAAAGAGCAGTCGCTGAGAAACTCAACACAGAAATCGCGATCGCTGACAGCGTCGAGACTATTACGCGTGACGGACTCGAAGCCTAATGATGCTGCCAGGGCTTCTCGATCGATTGGGAACGACGTGCCGGCCAGTGCGGCTGATCCCAACGGTAGCACGTTCACGCGGCGTCGCGTTTCGGCGAGACGTTCACGATCGCGTGCAAGCATCTCGAAATATGCGAGACACCAATGCGCCAGTAGCACCGGCTGGGCGCGCTGCAAGTGCGTGTAACCAGGAATGACAATCTCGCTATTTGCATCGGCGAAATCCACGAGCGCTGTTTGGACCTCGCGGAGCAATCCGCTTAAATCGTCGAGCGCCGCACGCATCCAGAGCC
>DASZDV010000218.1:0-12671 GCA_035941575.1 Pyrinomonadaceae bacterium | reverse complement strand
ATTTTCTTGTGAATCTTTTCTTTCGCGTGTTTCCGCTACCGAAGAAGAGCGGCTTTCGTCGCAGCTTCGCATACGCAGGAGAATGTATCGATCGTGGTGAGAGTGTGCTGGTGTTTCCCGAAGGCTCGCGTGCGCGGCGTGGTCACATGAACATGGGGAGATTCAAACCGGGTATTGGTGTGCTGGCGAAGGCATTAAATGTTCCCGTCATACCTGTGAAACTCGAAGGACTGTACGCACTGAAACGACGCCGGCAATACTTCGCCGGCAGTGGGATGGTCCGCGTGATCTTCGGCGCGCCGGTAACGTTCAACTCGGATGCAAGTGCTGCCGAGATCGCGAACGAACTCGAAGAACGCGTCAGCACACTCTCCTAACCTCACACGACCGGGAACATCTCACATGGCGCAGTGTCTAATTGAAACATGATGTATGCGTGTTCCTGGTGTGAACCTTACTGGGCCTGCGAACTGGCACGCATTACTGAAGATCTCAGCTACTTATTGAGCTACACGATAATGCCTGGGATTTTTATTGTGCTGTGGAACGTCTTCGTTACAAACAGAACAGCGCCCGGCGTACTCGTCCTCGGATTGGAAGAAAGTTCATTGCCACCATGCGCGCTGGAGGCGAGATCCCACATCACGATTTGGAGACTGCTGCTATATCTCCTCAGCGGCGTGGTCACATTCTGGCTTGGCGTGCTCTCCTTTGATGCTGTGCAGTCCTGAGCTAGCGCAAAACTACTTCACGCGCAGATCAAACGGCATCAGCAACATCGACTCGCCGTTCTTCATCCGGTCCATCAACGCCATGAAACGCAGTGCGCGGCGCGCGTCTTCAGGCAGTGCGGAGTAAACCATGCGCTGTTGCTCGATCTGCGTGTTGGAGTTGTCACCGCCGCCGCTCAGCAACTGCTGCAGGAACGTAGTCGGGTAAGGAAAGATGACGCGCTCCACGCCTTTGTCGGCCGGAATGTTGGCAAGCTGTTTCGCAACTTCGACCGCCTTATCGAGACCGCCAAAGTCGTCGATCAAACTGCGATCCTTCGCCTGCGCGCCGGTCCAGACACGACCCTGGGCCACTGAGTCGATGTATTGCGGATCTTTTTTGCGGCCCTTTGCGACCTTGGGAACGAAGTCGTTGTAGTAAGTGTTCTTGATCCACTCCTCAAACTTCGCGCGTTCTTCGTCCGAGAACTTCTCTGTCTCGCGAAACATTCCCGCAGTCTTTCCCCGCAGCACGTACTCGTTAGAGATACCGAGCCAATCGTAGAACCCGCGCATCACCGGTTTGCCCGCAACCACGCCGATCGAACCGGTGATGGTTGAAGGCTGGGCAATAATCTTGGCGGCACTGGCTGAAATGTAGTAACCACCTGATGCCGCTACGTCACTCATCGACACAACGACCGGCTTCTTCTGACCCGCCGCCTCAACTGCATGCCAGATGATGTCTGACGCGAGACCGGAACCGCCCGGACTATCAACACGCAACACGATCGCTTTAATCGTCTTGTCTGCCGCCGCATCGTTCAATGCTCGCGACACAGTGTCAGATCCGATCGACTGATCGCCCGACGGACTGTTTTGCGAACTGCCCGAACCAATATCGCCGGAAGCGTAGATCACAGCGATGCGTTCGCCTTTATTCAGTCCCAACGATTCGGGTGAGACGTCACGGTACTCACTGGAGCGGACCGGCATAAACGTGTCCGTGTCTTTGTAACCGAGCATTTTCTTAAACTGCTTCTCCACATCGTCTCGGTAAAGCACGTCGTCAATCAAACCTGCTTGTTTCGCTTGCGCTGCGTTGTAGGGTGCATTGTCAATCAACGCGCTCACCTCGTCGGGTGTCTTGTTGCGTGCCTGGGCGATCGTGTTCAGGTAGCGACCGAAGAGATCGTTGAGTAGCTCGTTGATGTACTCACGGTGAGCCTCAGTCATCTTCTTCTGAGTGAACATGTCGCCGGCGCTCTTGTATTTTCCGATCTGATAAATGTCGGGATAGATGCCGAGCTTGTCGAGCGAACCGCGGAAGAACATCACGTCAGCGGCGAGTCCGTTGATGAACAGTTCACCTGGAGGAGGGACAATGATCTTGTTGCAGGCGGTCGCAATGTAATACTCCTTGTTCAAACCAAACTCGAGATACGCGTAGACGGGCTTGCCGGATGAACGGAAGTCGGTGATCGCGTCGCGAATCTCTTCGGCTTTGCCCCAACCTACTCCGGACATGTTCACGTCGAGCAGAATGCCTTTGATGCGCTTATCGACCTTCGCCTTTTTGAACTGCATGACCAGTCCGGTCAGCGACTGATCTGGACCACCAAAGACTTTCTTGAATGGATCGTCCGGGCTGTAGTCAGGCAGTGACCCGGAGATGCGCAGCGCGAGTACGCTGTTGTCGCGAATGGTGGGTTCGCCTTTGCTTAGCGCGATCCATAAAACGGCAATGCCCAGGATGGCTACCAGGACCACTGCTGCCAGAATTCCAAGGATTATCAAAACAGTTTTTCGTGCTCCTGACATTGCCATAAGCTTCCGTCCTTTTTGAGTAGTCTTTGTGGTACGTTCCAGGTGTTAAAAAGGTTTACGCGCGGACTATCCAACCACCGCCGGCGACCTCATTTCCACGATAGAAAACTGTCGCTTGACCGGGGGTGATGGCCCGTTGTGGTTCATCGAAAACAATGCGTGCGCGTGCGTTCGGTAACGGAGTGATCGTTGCGGGCGCAGCGGTGTGACGATAGCGCACACGAACCTCCGCACGCACGGGCTCTGACGGATCGTCAAAAGCGATCCAGTTAACTCCGGCAGCTGTGAACTCCGCACTCAGTAGTTCGTCGGCCTGTCCGACAGTTATCCGATTTTTGCCGGCATTGATCGAAACCACGTACAAAGGTTGCTGATCCGCGATCCCGATGCCGCGTCGCTGCCCAATCGTGTAACGATGAATTCCCTCGTGCTGACCGACCACGCGTCCGCTCGTGTCCACTATCTCACCCGAACCTGGCAAACGCGTCGTCGCATTTTCGGCTTCGAGATAACGATCGATAAAACCTGCATAATCGCCGTCAGGCACAAAGCAGATCTCCTGCGACTCTTTCTTTTCAGCAACTCCGCTAAGTCCGTGCTGCCGTGCGGCGTCGCGGGCTTCCGGCTTCGACATCTCGCCTAGCGGAAAGAGCGCGCGAGAGAGTTGGGCCTGCGTCAACTCCCAAAGAAAATAGGATTGGTCCTTCTGTTCATTTTGGCCTCGCAACAGCCGATACCGACCGCTATCGCGGTCATACTCGACGCGCGCGTAATGTCCGGTTGCGACTCTCTCGCATCCCAGGCTCAACGCGAGACGGTCCAACGAAGCAAACTTCAGACGGCTGTTGCACGTGACGCATGGAATTGGCGTTTCGCCGTTGAGGTAACTGGAGACAAACGGCTGCACGACGTCGCGTTCGAAGTCGCGTTCGAGATTCAGCACGTAAAATGGAAAACCAAGCTCCTCCGCCACACGGCGAGCGTCGTAAACATCGTCGAGCGAGCAGCAACGAGAAGGCAGGGGATCGCCGTTCTCGTCGACATTGATGCCGCGTCGTTGATCCCAGAGCTGCATCGTAAAGCCGACGAGTTCGTGACCTTGGTCTTTCAGGATTGCCGCGGCGGCAGAAGAATCCACGCCGCCACTCATCGCTACTGCTATCTTCATTCTTTCTCTTTCCCTACTACATCCGCGTCGTCTGTGGCCTTAAACACGGATTTTGGCCGCTTCCGAACCGATGTTAAGATAAGACCCTACTTCAAAATGCCCGAAAGTGCCATCCAGGATTATCGCGTCGCCAAAGAGCCTTACTACCTTCCCGTAGCCCGGGAAATAGAACTCTTTGAAGCGGCCCATTCAGCACGGTTGCCTGTCATCCTGAAAGGCCCGACCGGCTGCGGCAAGACCCGTTTCGTCGAACACATGGCGTGGCGGCTCGAACGTCCGTTGATTACTGTCGCCTGTCACGAAGACCTCTCATCAACCGATCTGGTGGGACGTTTTCTTCTCGAAGGTGAAGAGACGATCTGGCACGATGGACCATTAACGTCAGCGGTGCGCAACGGCGCGATCTGTTATCTCGACGAAGTCGTAGAAGCGCGTAAAGACACTGTGGTGATCATTCACCCTTTAACGGATCACCGCCGCCGCCTGCCGATTGAAAAACGCGGCACGATTCTCGAAGCGCCAGACGACTTCATGCTCGTCGTCTCGTACAACCCCGGCTATCAGTCCATCCTTAAAGACCTGAAACAGTCAACGCGACAACGCTTCGTAGCCATCGAGTTCGATTATCCACCGCCGGAGATGGAAGCCGAGATCGTGGCGCGTGAAGGAAACGTTGACGAAGGCACTGCACGCGACCTCGTTTTGATCGGTCAAAAGGTGCGCAACTTGCGCGGGCATGGTCTTGAAGAAGGCGTGTCGACTCGACTGCTGATCTACGCGGCCCAATTAATTGCTCTCGGTATTCCTCCCGTTGACGCCGCCGACGTGGCGATGTGTTCACCAATTACCGACGATCGAGAGTTACAACGCAGCATTCGCGAGATCATCACCACGGTCATCTGAGCCACAGATTGCACGGATCTACTGATGGCTGAACCCGAAGAACATGAGTCGTTAGAACGGCAATCGTTTCTCGAACTGACTCGCAGTATCGCGAGTCTGCCGTTGGACCAGGCAGCCGCCGTACTCGAAACGAGCGCGGCAATCGCTGCGATCTCACTGCGCGCGGGCATCGAGTTTTTGCGTGCTGCGCCGGCTGCCGCACACGTTTTGCAGTCCGCGGAGTTGAAGGCGTGGGGAGAGATGGGCCGTCGCCTCGCGATGAGCGACTACGAATCGGCAGTCTCCTTGTTCATTGCCGGCGTTGAAGACTTACAAACCATACCCAGCGAACTTCGGCCAGCCGTCTTCGTGTTGTGTACTCGACAGATGGTTCTCTCAACATCTATCGGACGAGACACTCTTCATTTCTTACCGGAACTTGTCGCTGAGATCGACAACATAGCCGTCGTCACTTCAGTTATCGACGTCGCAACAGAGATCGCTCGCCGCTCAGCAAAACACAGCGCCGAATTTCTCAACGTCAGCCCGACTGTTTCAGACGCACTCAAATCTTTTGCGGACACGGACGTAACAACAGCAGCGCTGACTTTAGCGGGTTCGTTTGCCTCACGCGCCGGCGGAATAGCAGCCGATGCGTGGAACGCGGTTCCGGAAGCCCTTGCGAATCTCTCCGCGGCAGATGCGAAACGACTGTTAACCAGCACCAACGGTTTCCTCGAACGTGGTGGTGGCGCGGCGCTGCACATTCTGCTTTCTGGCGGCGAGATCCTGCGCCGTGCGCCTGAGATCTTCGACGAGTGGATCGAGCTTCTGTGGGTCGTCGCCGCACACGGCAATGCGAGTCTCGTAGCATTTGTTCGTAGCAGTCCGGGATTCTTGCGTCTCCTTGGCGCGGACATGGATCGTCCTGACGCGATTGAACTCTCGCGTCGTGTACTCACACTAACCAAAGAAATTGGCGCGGTCGATGCAGAAGCAGCGCTCGCCTGTTTTCGCTCGAGCTCGCGCGCGTTGCGCACTGTTTCGATCGAACAGTTTGAATCGTGGGCGCGTCGCGGTCTTTCGTCGAGCCGTTCGGACAGTCGCGCGCGGCGCAGTTACTTCTCGCTCGAAACGCGCGGCAGTTATGAAGCGTTGCATAGCGGCAGTGCGGGACTCGCTTTGGATACAGTCCAACACCTGCTGCGGTTGTATGTTGAAGCGTTGACCGGACGTGAAGTTGAGGTTGCACCGTTGGCGGCAGTGCCTGATGAAGTGCGCATCGGCGATGGACGAACGATTCATCTTCCTTCGCTTGTGAATGAGTTTGGCGACGAGGAACTTGATTTCAAGCTTTATAAGGTGCTTGCGGCGCATGCGGCGGGACAGATTGAGTTTGGGACTTATGAACGTGGCGGGAAAATCAGTGCGGCGCATGCAGCTACAAAAGCGCGGTATTCTGAAGCTGACGCGTTGGACGCGTTTGCGATCCCTGATGAGTTTCTGTACGCAAGCGAGAGACAAGGAGACACGGATAACACGGATTCAAACACGGATTACCGCCAGGTGCTGAAACTCTTTCCACTGCCGCAACTCGCACGACGAATCTTTGGCACGCTTGAAAACGGTCGTATCGATCGACGCCTGCGTCACACCTATCGTGGCCTGCGTCGCGATCTCGATCTGATTCGCGAACATCTCGGTCGGAGCCGCCCGCGTATCAACGAACTTCCCGCTCTGCTGGTCCCGTTCGAATTACTGTTTCAAATCACGATGCTCGGCGGCGCACGCGACGACGCGCGCCAGGCCTACGGCCAGATCGTTTCGGAAATTGAAACGATTGTCAGCGACTACCTTTCCGATGCGAACGCAACTGTTGCCGACACGTTGATGGCGACAACCCGCGTCTACGACCTGTTCAAATCAGCGATCCCAACTGACGACTCGGTGCAGCAGGTTGAAGCGCCGGAGGATCAAACAGACGGCGAAGATGACTCGCCACTCACCGAGCGAATGAAGCAACAGCAGACGCAACAAATGCCACAACGCAAGGACGCGCGCGAGTTGTTCAACGCCTGGAACGATCCTTCGCCTGAAGGTGAACCCGACGAACTTGCCGGGATGGAAGCATGGTCAGAAGCTGAAACACCTGAACAAACGCTCTCCGAAGGCGAGGTGGCATACAACTACGACGAATGGGATCGAGAGTTAACGGACCATCGTCTGGGCTGGTGCCGCGTGATTGAAAAGCGCGTGAAGCACGGCGATCGATCCTTTGTTGAACATACGCGCGAGCGGCACAAAGGCGTTATCTCGTCGATTCGCCACCAGTTTCAGTTGATGAAACCTGAAAACCTTACGCGCGTCGCTAACGAAGTTGACGGCGAAGAGTTTGATCTGAACGCGGTCATCGATTACGTCATCGACCGCCGTGCGGACGGTCATCAGTCTGAAAGGATCTACACGAAACGATTGCGACGGCGGCGCGACGTGGCGGTGTCGTTTTTGTTGGACCAGTCGTCATCGAAAGCACGCACCATCGGCCGGCATCCACTGCAACCATACACGCGGCCTGGTCGACGAATCATCGAGATTGAAAAAGAAGGACTGGTGTTGATGAGCGAGGCGCTCGAGGCGGTTGGCGATGTGTATTCGATAAATGGATTCACGTCCGAGGGGCGACGAAACGTGAAGTTTTATGTCGTCAAGGATTTCAACGAGAAGTACAGTGACGAAGTAAAGAAACGCATCGGCGGAATCAATTACCAGAACAACACGCGGCTCGGCGCTGCGATCCGGCATGCGACGGCGAAACTGGCGAAACAAGACGCGCGCACCCGGTTGTTGATTGTGTTGTCAGATGGGCGCCCGTACGACCACGACTACGGCGATGCACGTTACGCACGTGAAGACACGCGCGAAGCATTGCGGCAAGCCAAGAACGAAGGCATCACGCCGTTTTGCATTACGATCGATCGTGAGTCTGAAGCTGAGCTAAAAGATTTGTACGGCGAGATCGGTTACACGATCATCGACGACGTGTTGTCGTTGCCGGAACGACTGCCGGGTATTTATCGCAGGCTAACTACCTAAGCAAATACAACTAAAAACCAGAAGCTTTCTTTATCGCCTCAATAGCGATCGGCACGCCTATTTTTACACCTACGTCCAAGGCCCATTGACCCACATTCTTTAGGTGGTCCAATGCTGATTTTTCGTCACCTTTTTTTGCCGCCGATTCAGCCGCCGCTATCGCTCCGACAGCGACATCCTGTTCGGGAGTGGCAGCCTCCTTCTTCATCTCGCCGCGCAACTTCGCCAGTTCCGTTGCTAATGACGGCAGATCGAGTTTCTCGGTGCTCTGTGCCTGATTGATCACGATGTTATTCATTCTGACGTTGCGGCCCACGCCGACGCCCTGTTCCACATTGTATGTGTCACCCTCTTTAGACATCTGGATGCTTTCCCTTCTGAAGATTGTTAGTTGTGGCTTCCTGGTTGACCGTGGTGTCGGTCATCGTTACGTTGCGTCCGACAGCGACGGCTTGGCCGACGTTGTACGTATCGCCGATGCGGTAGATCTTCAATCCTCGCACGCACAGACCGACTCCAAGCACGGCGCATAAGCCACAACCCCCGTAGACCGTGTTGCGGGTCAGAAACCGGTCTGTGACGTCGATCTTATTGTCGATGCGGGACCAGATTTTTTCGGGCGGAATCGATGGCTTACCGAGATTCTTGTCGCGAGGTTCTGCTTTCACCCAAAGCTCGACATTGAACGACTGCCTTCCCGCCCCTTCGGGCTTCAACGGCCAACTCCACTCCAACTGTTCCTTATCGAACGACTGATATTGCTCCTGATTGCATGCGTCGCACTTCAAACCGGCTGTCCGCAGGCGAACATCACCAAGGGTTTCGTAGTCGCTGCCGAACCGTTCCCGTAACAGCTTTCCCAGTTTCATTTCTTCGGAAAGTTGACCCGGGATGTTTGAGACTTGAAACGATTCGGTGGTTCGATTGTAGACGACTCTGATGGTTACCGAATCGTCCGAGTTAACGCGCGGTGTCCAGGAAATATTAATCCAGTCTTTTTCGTTAGTCCGCGGTCGGCCGTGCGTTTCCGGTAATGGTGTCGCGGATGGAGATGGGATCTCAACATTTGGCGGTTGAGTATCACGGCGTACGGGCTCGGAGCGGATCGTTTCGCGGCGGATGCATCTTTAATCCCCGGAAGAATCCCCGGAAGATTGATCGGTAGATCGGGGAGCGGAAGAGGCTGTGGCGTACCCGGGTCACCCCAGTACAGACACGGATCAATGCCAACGGCTGAGGTAGTTGACGATTGCGTCGTGCAGTACGCCAAAAGACCATCGACGGCAACAGAGACGACGAACTCTTCATCGGCCGCCAATCCTCGCGTGTCGACGACAACCTTTGGCGTGCCCTGGCCTTTGAGTATGCTTCCTTTAGTTGTGGTCCAATAGAATGTCGGCGTTTCTGCAATCGCAAATTTGCCGACGTTTGCGGTGAAGGACGGCAAACCCGCATCCGTACTACAACTCCATTCTATGTTCAGGCACGACGTGCAGAAATTGGTAATAGCAAGTGTGTCGGCTTCAATACTAGTGCAGTCGCAACCGTCATCAGCTCTTGCTACTACCGTGTAGAGACCCGGCCGAGATACCAGCTCTGATACGTCCCAGATTGCCGTCTTCTCTTCTTTCAGAATCCTTCCGCCCGTGGTCCAATACTCAAACGAGGGAAGATTACCGTATCTCCCGAAGATCACTTTCGAGTTCAGTGTTAATCGGGTGACGGTGTTCGCGGGATCCTGAGGATTGTAGGGACAAACGTTAATGCGCCGGACTGGGCTGAACTCTAAATATGTTACGTAGTTGATCGACTCGGCAAGATCCGGACACGTCCGGTTCAGTGGCTGGCGGGTACTCGCTCGCGCTACTCGCGGTTCGCCTGCCTCTGGACTTGAGTGTTGCTCACCTGACTGCCGAGGGTTTGCGATGATTACCACCGGAGACGAGATCTGTTGTTCTCCACCCATATAGGTCGCGACAGCCCGGATGGTGAAAGTGCCCGGTTCACGAATATCCCACTGCGTCTCATAAGGAGGAGAAAATGCTTCGCCGATCTTGAGTTCTTTGGGAAATACGGCCGGGATAGGAAAGACTCTGACAAAGAGTGCCACGGGAAGATCTGTAAAACTCGATGCTTTTCAATTCGCGCTGGTGATTAGCTGCTGCCTTCAAGGTCACACTGGCCGGTGCCACAAAGGTTTGCGCCATTGATGGACTGAGCATTTGTACTGCAAATTTTTCGGGTGTTTTCAAATGGCGGGACGCGGCTGAGCGTTTGGTAGTGATTGCTTTCTCATGAACGACTGGCTGCGGTGTAGGAACGGGTTGGGGCTTATCGAGTTCAAGTCGTTCGGGCTCGAGTGTCTGTACCAACGGCGCCGGCCTGGCGAGTACGTAGATAAAACCGGTTGCCGCAAGCAGCAACAAGAGAACACCCGCTGTCATTAATCCCCACGGAAACATGGCGTTGGGGCTCGGATGGGGAGCGTTCTTCGGAGGCCCGCGTCAGATTCAGGTTTAAGCGACCGTATTGAGGCAATGCGGCCGGCAAGGGTTATTCGTGATGGAAGATATAAGTCGGGTTACGGGGTTGTCAATGAAATCACGGGCGGATCTTTCTGCCCCAGCCGCCGCCACCGGGCGTCTCAATTCTGATTCGGTCTCCCGCTTTGAGTTGGTGCGAACTCTTGGCAGCGATGTCACCTCCGTTAATCCTGTTCCGACCAACCACACCGTCCGGACCACCATGCAGGCCATACGGCCCACGCTTGCGCCTGTCAGCCAGCAACGACATACGCGCCGGTACAAGCGTCTCGATCTCGCGCACGACACCATCGCCTCCTCGTTGCTTCCCGTCACCACCCGAGCCACGCCGCAGTCGATACTCACAAACGCGCAGGGGATACGCATACTCGAGCGCCTCGGCAGGCGTGTTCAGACTGTTAGTCATGTGCGTGTGCACGCCGCTCATCCCGTCAAGCGACGGCCGCGCGCCCATTCCGCCGGCGACCGTTTCGTAGTACGAAAACTCCTGGCCGGTACGCGTGTCGATACCGCCGATCGTGAGATTGTTCATCGTGCCCTGACTTGCCGCCGGTATTCGTTGCGGCAACGCCTGGGCCAACGCTTTGAACAACACATCGACGATCCGTTGCGATGTTTCGACATTGCCGCCCGCAACTGATGCGGGCGGGTTCGCGTTGACGACTGTCCCCGCCGGCGCAATCACTTCAATCGGCTCCATCAATCCCGCGCTCGCTGGCACTTCGCCTCCGACCAGACAGCGAAACACATAGGACACTGCCGACACGGTAATCGCTTCGACGGCATTGATCGCGCCGGCAACTTGCGCGTCACTACCGTTGAAGTCAATCAACGCGCGTTCACCGCGAATGACCACAATCACTTTGATACGAACAGGTCGATCTTCGATTCCATCGTCGTCTAATGCGTCCTCGGCTTCGTAAGTGCCATCGGGAATCGATGCGATCGTGTGTCGCATCAAGCGCGCTGAATAAGCGATCAATTGTGAGGCGTAAATCCCGGTTTCCTTTTCGCCGCGTCGCTCGATGATCTCGAGCAAACGAGCAGCGCCGGTTTTAAGTGAACCGATTTGCGCATCGAAGTCACCGCGTCGTTCGACGTTGCCGCGCACGTTCGCAAGCAGCAAACGCATCGTGTCGTCGTCCAACGCGCCGTCCCGCACGAGGCGAATCGGTGGAATGCGAATGCCTTCGCCATAAATGTCCGTCGCGAGTCCCATCGATCCGGGTGTGGCGCCGCCGATGTCTGCGTGATGCGCTCGATTGGCGACGTAGAACAAGATCCTTCTACGCTTCGCAACGGGCATCACTAACGTGACGTCGGGAAGGTGTGTGCCGCCAGCAAACGGATCGTTCACTGCGACTACGTCTCGCGGAGCGAAGTTAATCTCGTTCAACGCCGCCGCTACAGCCATCGGCATCGAACCAAGATGCACAGGCATGTGATCACCCTGCGCAATCACGCGCCCACTCGCGTCGAACACCGCACACGAATAATCGCGTCGCTCTTTTATGTTTGGCGAAAACGCTGTTCGCCGCAGCGCGACACCCATCTCTTCGGCCACTGAAGTGAAGAGTGCGCGATAGATTTCGAGTGTCGTTGGATCGAAACGACTCTTCATAACTCGATCAAAATGTTGCCGAACTGGTCCACGCGCGCCGCCGCGTCCGCAGGTATCAGCGTCGTTGCGGAGTACTCGGTTACGATGCACGGAGCTTTCAGTCTCACTCCTCCGCGAAGTAAATCCCGGCGATAAACACTCACCTTGAGCTTACGGCCACCGAAATAAGCGTCGACAGTTTCGTGCGGCTCTGCGACACCGCGAGCCGTTCCGATTTTGGTGACCGGGACCTTCGGCACTAGTCCAAACGAGCGCAGCCTGGCGCTGACGATCTCAATCTCGCTGCTTTCCTGTGCGTATCCGTAACGTCCACGATGGACGCGATGAAAACTCGCTGCGATGTCACCTGTCGTGTCTCTCACTTCAAGTTCAAACGACTGACCTCGATAACGCATCGCTAACGAACGCTCGTGCCGTTGCTTGCCCCGGGAGAAACCTTCGGCATGCAACAACGCAGCAGCTTCCTGTTCCATCTCTCGAAAAACCTTCGTGAGACGCGCAATTTGTTTCGGCTCGTTGCGAAACATCACAGTACGGCTCTGGTCCTTGATCACGTCTGCGACCATCACACCAACAGCCGACAACGCGCCCGGCGCCAACGGCGCGATCACCAATGGAATGCGTAACGCGCGCGCGAGTTCGACCGCGTGCAATCCGCCGGCGCCACCAAACGGCAACAACGCAAACTGTCGTGGATCGTGGCCGCGCTCAACTGATATATGCCTGAGCGCCCGCTCCATGTTTGTATTTGCCACTGACAGTATTCCCTCCGCAGCCGCTACGACGCTGCTGCGCTTGCCCGATGCCTTACTCAAGTCGTTCGCCAA
>DASZDV010000217.1:0-3431 GCA_035941575.1 Pyrinomonadaceae bacterium | reverse complement strand
GACGCCACCGAGACGCGTTGAAAAGCCGTTAACAAAACCGTCCTGTTCGAGTGGCAAACAGACGAGCGCGCGAACACCGTCAAGCTCGCGCCAGTAGAATCCAGCTTCGGTTAGTTGTTGCTCAGTCGTGATTCTTTCCATCGGTATAGACATTATCGAAGTTGCGCGAATTCGCGAAGTGCTGCTGCGTACGCCGCGTTTCACGGAACGCGTATTTACGCGCGCTGAGCGCGATTACTGCGACAGTCGTGGCGTTGTCGCGGCCCAGCATTATGCAGCGCGGTTTGCGGCTAAAGAAGCAGCGTTGAAAGCACTGCAAACAGGTTGGCGAGGTGGTATCAGTTGGCAGGACGTGGAAGTTTCAGCGCGCGACAGCGGCGCTCCTTATCTGATCTTTAAGGGTGAGGTGCTGGCCATTTTTGAAAAATTCGGCGCCACTGCCACGCACCTTTCGATGTCGCACACGAGCGAACACGCCATTGCGCAGGTCATCTTAGAGCGCTGACTTGATTCTCGTCCGCGAACGGACTTCCTTGCGCGGGCACATTTCCATGCAGATAACAGTCGAGATGAGGCGCAGTCTTCTCCGTTACTGCGATCAGTTCGCGCAACGGACAGCTCACGGTCGAAAGCAAACCGGTAGTCGTATCGATCTCTACTAACTTTATCCCTTCGGGACACTCGAAGTTCTCGCCGCCGAGATCAGGCCGAACCGCAATCGCGCCTCTCATGAAGTCAACCCACGCAGGCAGGGCCGCTTCAGCTCCCGTCAAGCCGAGCTGCTTGTTATCGTCAAATCCAATCCACACCACGCAAACAAGATTAGGTGAGTAACCAACAAACCATCCATCGCGTGACGTTCCCGTCTTGCCCGCGATCACCGTTCCCGGAATCGCACCGCGAGCTTTACGAGCCGTGCCTCGCTCGATCACACCCTGAAGCATGTTCGTGATGACGTACGCCGTCGTTGGACTAACTACTTGATTCGTCGCTGTCGAAAACACGTGCGTCGCCGGGGGTTCACCAACGCTGCTTATCACTTTTGGATCCACGCGGCGACCTTCATTGACAAACGCCGCATACGCGGAAGCCAATTGAAGTGGCGTGGCTTCCTCGGTGCCCAATGCCAACGCCGGATATCGTTCGGGCTTTGGCAGCCCAAACGCCGCAGCGAGATTCGCAATGCGCGCGAGCCCCGTTTGCAAGGCAACATCGACTGTGACGACGTTCAACGACTTCACCAGACCGGTGCGCATCGTCACTTCACTCATCGAATACCCGCCGCCGTAATTTGCCGGACGATAAATGCGCGTACGGTCGTAAACAAACTCTCGCGGCGCGTCCATGAAGAGCTGCACTGGCGACATTCCGTCTTCAACAGCAGCAGCATAAACGAAAGGTTTGAACGTCGATCCCGGTTGACGTCGTGCATCCGTAGCGCGGTTCAACTGCGACGTCGCGTAATAACGGCCTCCGACCATTGCCAGAACATTGCCGGTGTGAGGATCCAAAGCGACCAGTGCTGCCTGCGGCTTTGTGTCCTGACTTTTGTAGATCGAATCAAGGTGATCCAGTTGTTTCTTCAGAGCTTGTTCGGCAAGTTCCTGTAGTTCGAGATCGATCGTGGTGTAGATGCGCTCACCGTTACCGGCATCGGCGATGCGATCGACGTAATCCACAAAGTACGGCGCCAATGAGTTATTCAGACTGCGACCGCCTGAAATGTTGATAGGCTCAGCAGAAGCTTCCGCGCTTTGCTCGCGCGTGATCGTGCCAATCTCCTGCATCGCGGCCAGGACACTATTTCTGCGAGCCTGGGCTGTCTCCGGATGACGCACCGGCGAATAACGTGTGGGACTTTGAATCATTCCGGCCAGTGTTGCTGCCTCAGCGATACTGACGTCACGCAGCTCTTTACCAAAGAACACACGCGCGGCTTCTTTGACGCCACGAACTCCGACTGCGCCTCGCTGGCCCAGATAAACTTCATTGCAATAGAGCGCAAAAATGTCTTTTTTCGAAAGGCGACGTTCGAGCGCGAGCGCCAACATAGCTTCCGCATATTTGCGTTGCAGCGTCTTTTCGGGCGTGAGGTAGGTGTTCTTTACCAGTTGCTGCGTGATCGTCGATCCGCCCTGGCCCAACCGCTCCTCACCCGCATTCCGCAACAATGCTCGCGCCAGACCCGCAACGTCCACGCCCGAGTGATCGAAGAATCGACGATCCTCGATTGCTAGAATCGCTTTCACCATTACCGGCGGAATGTCGTCGTAACTCAACGTCTCACGCTTGCCTGCTTTCAACGAAGGATCGTTCGATAGAACTTCCGGTTCGAGCGTGAACGAATCGAGTGTTAGACCGTCGCCAGTTATTTCCGCGATTTTCTCGCCAACGAAACTTACGCGTACAAGTGCCGGTTGCTTTTTGCTACCTGGCCCGGGCCGAATCTCGACAGCAGCGCCGTTGACGACAAAACTCCCGCTCCACACGTTGCTGGCGCTCGTTTCCAGATACCCCGCGCGACGCAGGGCTATAACGAGTTTTTCAATTGATAGTTTTTGACCTGCCTGCAACACGCGCGGTGCTGCGTACATGCCTGGCCTGCTGGTCAGGTAACCGCTTGCCAAACGCGCGTCGATGATTTGTGAGTAGTAGTTGTAGGAACGTACCGTGGCCTCGCCACCCAAAATGAGCGCGACGAGGGACACAACCACGCTGAGACGGATGAGACGGCGCGAGACGGACGCCAGCCACTCAACCACGCGCGGCTCGGGTACAGATGTAACCTCGATTGCCACCGATAAACCTGCAACCCTTCAGTGCTTCTCAGATTCGTATGCACTTATAAACAGTTAATGTGCGAGGATTTCTGGAAAAGTCGGAGTGGGTCTGCTGTCGAGTTTTTTGCGGCGTCGAAGTTGATACCACTTCGGCTGTGTCTTCAATGCGCTCTCGATGAACGCGACAATTTCAGGAGCACTTGCGAGTCCCGCGGCATAACCCGCAGCAATCAGTTCATCGGCGCGGCCCATTTCGTCCCAACGGATGTGCCCGATCTTGGGCCTGATTACAAAGTCGGACATCGAGAGTTGATAATGCGATGCGGTTTTCTGCACTACCATCATCGACTGCAACAGAATCCCGATCACCGAAGTCGGTGGTCCAATGAACTTGGCGCCCTCCGCATTCACGTCAACGGCAATTACGACGTCGGCGCCTAACGAACGCGCAATAGACGCGGGAATCACGGCCACCAATCCGCCGTCGACCAATTGACGGCCCTGCTCGTCTGTAACCGGCACGTACCAACCCGGAATTGCGCAACTCGCGCGAATAGCAAAAGGTATGTCGCCATTATTACGCATCACAACCGCTGCTCCGGAGTTTAACTCGGTCGCTACGGCCGCAAACGGAATCGGCAGATCTTCAAA
>DASZDV010000216.1:0-5445 GCA_035941575.1 Pyrinomonadaceae bacterium | reverse complement strand
TGTCGATCCGTTTGTCGAGCAATGCTTCTTCCAGTTCTTTGGTGAAGACGCCTTTGCCACCGATCACAGATAACGGATCTGGTTTTACGTCGCCTGTGGTCTTGATGATTTCGATCTCAATTGTAAAACCCGGATTTTGTGCTAATAACAGGTCGCGCGCATGCTCCGCCTGCCACAGCGCGAGGCGTGAGCCGCGAGAACCTATGATCAAACGAGCAGACATTTGCATTACTCTTCGAGGTCGAAGATGTCCTTGCTCGGCAGGACTGCGTCGGATTCAGTGGTTTCGTAGAAACGCCGCATTTGATTGAGGATCGGATGGGAGATCTTGTTGACCGTGGACATCAGCATCGCTTCAATGGCGGCTTCCTGTTCTGGGCTCAAAACGCCGAGTCGTTTGCGTTGGCGCGCCATCTCCGAACGAGCAACTTCCTGTAGTTTTTCACGCAGCGCGCCGATAGTTGGTCCAACGTCCATCAGTCGCAGCGATTGCTGAAACTGCATTACCTCCGATTGCACGATCAGTTCAGCTCGCTCGGCCTCACGTTCACGCTCGCGAATGTTTGAAGAGATGACCGACTCGAGGTCGTCGATGTCGAAGAGAAACACGTTCGGAACTTTGCCAACTGCGGGATCGATATTGCGCGGTACGCTGATGTCAATGAAACAGGTCGGGCGGTTGCGTCTGCGCTCCAACGCGCGACGCGCGTCCTGCTCAGTCAAAACATAGGTTGGCGCTCCTGTCGAACAGACCACTACGTCAGCTTCCGACAGTGCTTTGTCCATGTCATCGAACGGAACCGTCGTGGCGCCAAACTCGTCGGCAATCTGTCGCGCAGTTTCCGCGGTGCGATTAACGATCAGCACACGTGATGCGCCTGCGTTTACGAGATGGCGTGCCGACAGTTCTGCCATTTCACCCGCGCCAATCAACAACACAGTGCAACCCTTCAAAGAGTCGAAGATCTTCTTGCCGAGTTCCACCGCCATGTAACTGATGGACACTGCGTTAGCCGCGATTCCAGTCTCGTTTCTGACTCGCTTTGCAACGCGAAACGTATGGTGAACGAGCCTGTTGAGAATTCGCCCAGCGGTGCCGGCCTCAACCGCGACTGAATAAGCTCTGCGCACCTGGCCCAACACTTGAGGCTCGCCGACGACCATCGAATCGAGTGAGGAGGCGACGCGAAACAGGTGCCGCACAGCTTCTTCGTCTATGTGGCGATAGAGATGGCTGTTTAAAAATCCGGAAGGTAACTGGCCCACGGTATCGAGGAACTGAGCCACTTTGCCAGCGCCGATGTCGAGTTGCTCTGACGTAGTCGCGCTCAGAACTTCCACACGGTTACACGTTGAAACGATCAATCCTTCGCGCACAATCTCGCCGTCCACGAGCCGGCGCAATCCATCCAGGCACGCCTCGTCGTTGAAGGCGAGCCGCTCGCGGATCTCAACGGGAGCGGTCTTGTGATTAACTCCTATGAGGATGATCGACATGTGATTCGACGTAACCTTCAAATCCAGAAGATGAAACCAAAAACGTGATACCCGCCCAGGAATCGAGCAACGAAAAGCGTGCAGAGCACGAGCCCGAATCCAACGACGCCTAACCACGCTGCTCTTCGTGCGCGCCAGTTTGCAGTCAGTCGATAGAGCATTAGCGCGAGATAGAGCAGCCACGTAAGAAGCGCAAAGATCTCTTTCGGATCGTTATGCCAGATTCGGCCGTAGCGCGCCCACGACCAGACCATTCCGGTAATGATGCCGAGGGTGAACAGCGTTAACCCGACTGCCGCCGCGGTGTTTGCCAGTTCAGTAACCGTAGACAATGATGGCAGACGATGAAAGATCGCGCCGAAGGTCTTTAGTTTGAGTTCGCGTTCCTGCAACAGGTACATAACGCTGGCCATGAATACGATGAAGAACGCGGCGTACGAAAAGATCAGCAGCGTTGTGTGAATCGGAAATAGCCGCGTTGCCGAGAAGGAAGCGGGAGCGTCGGTTGGTCCAGTGTTGGCCAGCAAGGCGGCGAACGTCAGCGCAGATACCAACGGCATGCAGAACGCGCCAACCGCCTGCGCTTTATAGCGATAGAGTACGAGCGCGTAGACGGCGACTACTGCCCACGCCAGAAACGAAAGCGTCTCGCGCAAAAAGAACAACGGATAATGACCGTCGATGACCCAGTCGGCCACCAACGCGCCCGTGTGGAGGATGAAACCCGCCACTGTCGCCCACTCCGCGACACGCTGAACTGACCGCCGTTTGTTAATAAACGCCAGAATGGAGTGAATTGCGGCAATGAGATATGCCGCCAAAACCGTGGCTAATAGGGATCTCATCGGGGAACTAGTTCAGAGCCGCGATTTTAGAGGAAGCCAGATTCAGGGGCAAACGTTATACTCGGACGAGACATCGTAACGACGATCTTTCCTTCCGTTTCCGTCAGGAGCACTTACATGGCACGGCGTCTTTTCTCCTTAGTGCTAATCGTTTCACTCAACCTGTGTTTGTCTGTGGCTCAAACGACTCCTCAGGATCCGCCGCAGGACATAGAAACTGTCAAAATCGATACGAACCTCGTAACAGTGCCGGTGATAGCAACGGATACGAATGGGGTTTACGTTGCGGATTTAAAGCAGGAAGAGTTTGTAATTAGTGAAGACGGTGTGCCGCAGCAGATCGCGTTTTTCGGAAAGTTGTCGATGCCGTTTCACGTCGTTTTGATGTTGGACACGAGTTCGAGCACGCAGGACAAACTCAAGTTGATCCAGCAGGCGGCGTATACCTTCGTTCAGCAGTTGCAACCAGCGGATCGCGTGAAGGTGATTTCGTTTGACGACCAGGTTCGCGATTTGAACGAGTTTACGAACAATCGCGAAACCTTACGCCAGGCGATCAATGGAACAAGGCCGGGAGAGGGAACGAAGGTTTACGATGCGGTCGAATTGGCGTTGAATACGATACGACGAATTCAGGGTCGCAAGGCGATCGTGATCTTCACTGACGGAATGGATTGGCACAGCGATAACGCGACGTTCAACAGCACCGTGCGTTGGCTCGACGAGGAAGGCGTTATCGTTTACCCGATTCGTTACGACACGCGCGCGACGACGGAGCGTTTGGCGCGCGAACAATCGGAAGGGCCACAGTTGCCGACGATCGGCGTGATACGCCAACCGCCGATCGGCGGTACGGCGCCGACGTTTCCCGGCGAAACCACAGTGCCGAATTCAGGGAGCCGACCGAAGACTGGTCCTTTTGGTTTGCCGTCGGCTGAAGAGATCCTGAGACGAAAGCGTGAAGAGGACCGTCGTCGAACGCCTGACCCGGATCCACCCGGCTCTTTGCCGACTACACCTGACCGTGTTCCTGACCGTCGCGTTCCCACCGTGCCGGGAGGCACGACTACAACCACCACTGATCGTTCACGTCGCAACGATGATTCGATCGGGCGCATGTTAGACATGGCTTACGCGACGGCTGACAGTTATCTCCAACAACTCGCCGAGAAGACAGGTGGCAGGTTGCTGCGCGCCGATACGATCAACTCGTTGCCGGAAGCGTTCGCGCAGATCGCGGCTGAGCTTCGCACGCAATACATGCTCGGTTATTACCCGCTGAACAAAGACCGCGACGATAAGTACCGAAAAATCAAAGTGACGACAGTGCGCAAGCACGTTGTCATTCGCGCCCGCCCAGGCTACTTAGCCACAGCTACACGCTGAAAACAATAGGACATATGAGTCCTATAGGACCTATAGCTCTCTTGCTGCAACCGCGCGGCCATGCTAGTTTGACGGCTCATGCCCAATCGAGCGGAAGCCTGGGAGTTGTTGTGTGAGTACACGAAGGGCGAGAGCCTGCGCAAACACGCGCTTGCTGTTGAGGCTGCTATGCGCGCTTGCGCCAAACGCTACGCCGAAGGACCGGCAGATGAAGATGAGTGGGGCATAGTCGGACTCCTTCACGACTTCGACTACGAAATGTTTCCCACACCGGACCAGCATCCCTTCACCGGTTCAAATATTCTTTGCGGCCGCGGTTACTCCGAACGCATCATCCGCGCAATCCTCGGACATGCGACTTACACCGGCGTACCTCGTGATACGGACATGGCCCGTGCGCTCTTCGCTACAGACGAACTCTGCGGCTTTCTCGTAGCGTGTGCGCTGGTTCGGCCGACGCGCAGCCTCGACGATCTCGAAGTCTCGTCAGTCAAGAAAAAACTGAAAGACAAAGCATTCGCACGATCGGTGAACCGCGATGACATTCATCAGGGCGTGCAGGAGTTGGGCGTGAGCCTCGACGAACACATACGTTTCGTGATCGACGCCTTGCGTCCGGTTCAGCGCGAGATCGGTTTGAACGTTGCGAGTGAAGCGGCGAGTGGTTAAGAGGCGATGTGTGGTCCAGCAGGCTGCACCGGTTCAGTTGGAACTCTGCGCGAGCTCAGGATCGAAGCTACTACGAAGAGACATAGCGTCAGCAGAGTGGCAATAATAGTTGTTAAGAAAGCTTGGAGTCTGCGACGGCGCGCGGTGTGACGATAAACAAAGATCGCGGCGAAGGTTATAGCTGCGACCGGGAGCAACAGCGTCGAAGCTACCAGCAGACCGGGACTCGACAAAGCTTTCGCAGAGAAAACGCCTAACACGAGGGCTGTGCAGGAACCAGCACCCACAACAGCCGCGAGCGCTGAAGCAGCGAGTACAAGCTTCAATCGCATTCGCAGACGGTCCTTAATGACGTTTTGTGCAAAATACCCTCCCTTGAATTGGCGGGCGAAAAACGCCGCCAAGAATACCACAAGGCAGGACCATACACGGCGACAGAAGCCGCGAATCTGGTAAGTAGACTCAACGGATGATCTCTAGAAGCGCGCTGCTTTGGCTGTCACAACAGGAAGGACTCAAAGATTTTGCTTCCCGTTTCGGATTCTTTCGAAAACTCACTACCCGCTTTGTAGCCGGCGAGACGATCGACGAAGTTATTTCTTACATTCGACAAATCAACGCGGAAAACTGCACCGCCTCATTCGATCATTTGAACGAATCTGTTGACGCAGAGTCGGAAGCCGAGCGTGAGGTCGTCGAGTATCTCAACATTCTCAACCGCATCAGCGAAACAAAGATTCGCTCGAACGTCTCGATCAAGTTGACGCAGTTTGGACTCGGGATCGATCCGGAACTCGCTTATCGAAATGCGAGGCGAGTGGTCGAAGAGGCGCATCGCCGTGCGAACTTCGTGCGCGTTGACATGGAAGACTCCGCCGTCACGCAGGTAACGATCGACATCTTCAAGCGGTTGCGCGATGAATTTGACTTGAACACCGTCGGGATCGTCTTGCAGTCGTATTTGCGAAGAACGTATGCAGACGCGCAGGAGTTAATTAAACTGCCCGCGCGTATTCGCATTTGCAAGGGCGCGTACAACGAGCCGCCG
>DASZDV010000215.1:0-8645 GCA_035941575.1 Pyrinomonadaceae bacterium | reverse complement strand
TCCCACTTGCGAAAGATGTCCACGACCTCGCGCTCGCGTCCCGCATGCGCCACCACCAACATGCGCTCCTGCGACTCAGACAACAGCATCTCGTACGCGGTCATGTTATGTTCGCGTTGCGGTACAAGCGACAGGTCCAACTCGATCCCGGTACCCGCGCGCGCGGCCATCTCGCACGACGACGACGTCAAACCTGCGGCGCCCATGTCCTGAATTCCCGCAACTGCGCCGCTGCGCATCGCCTCGAGACAAGCCTCCAACAGCAGCTTCTCGAGAAACGGATCGCCAACCTGGACCGTTGGACGTTTCTCCATAGCTTCTTCATCAAACTCAGCCGAAGCCATCGTCGCACCGTGAATTCCGTCGCGGCCTGTTTTTGCGCCAACGTAAAGAACCGGATTTCCAATTCCAGTCGCTTTGCCAAAGAAGATTTGATCGTGTCTGACAAGGCCGAGTGCGAAAGCATTGACCAACGGATTGAGCGCGTAAGCATCGTCGAACGCGACTTCACCGCCGACAGTTGCGACGCCAAACGCGTTTCCGTAATGCGCAATGCCCGCCACAACACCCGCAAGCAGGGAACGATTACGCCGCCCGTGTTGCGGATGGTCCAACGAACCAAAACGCAAACTGTTCATTGACGCAATCGGGCGTGCGCCCATCGTAAAGATGTCGCGGAGAATTCCACCCACGCCCGTAGCTGCGCCCTGAAACGGCTCGATGAATGACGGATGATTGTGCGACTCGATCTTGAAAGCAGCACACCAGCCGTCACCGAGATCGACGACGCCGGCGTTCTCGCCTGGCGGCACGATTACGCGTTCGCCAGTCGTCGGCAGTCGCTTCAGATGGATGCGCGACGACTTGTAGGAGCAATGTTCCGACCACATGACCGAGAAGATGCCGAGTTCGGTGAAACTCGGTTCGCGGCCAAGCAACTGTTTTATTCGGTCGAATTCTTCGGGAGTGAGATTGTGGGCGGCAATAACTTCAGGAGTGATCATCGCGAGGCCAACGACAGACGAAACCGTCTGTGCTACTGCCCGTCACCTTTCTTAACCAGCTTTTCGATTGCGCTGCGCAAGTCGGCGGCATTGACACGGCCGAAGTGTTTGAAAACGACCTCGCCTTTCTCGTTGTAGAGAAAAGTCGCCGGCAGAGCGCCGCTCCACCTTGGATCCACGAGTTTGATTGCCGGTTCGGGATCCGAAGCGTCGAGTAGATAAGCAGGCATCTTCGCTTTCATCGCATCGAGAAACTTCGGGACTTCTGTTTTGATATCAGTGACATCGTCCAACGACACAGTCACAAACTCGAGCGACTGGGGCCGGTACTCCTTATCGATCTTCACGAGGTCGGGAAATTCCTCGCGACACGGATCGCAAAAGGTGGCCCAGAAGTTTACGAGCAGCGGACGCTGCCTTTGCTGAGTGAGCAACTCCTTGAGCTGGTCCGTGTCGATTGCCGCAACTACAGTTTTGGACGTCTTCGCGGTGCCGTACTTCCTTTTCTGGGCAGGCACCGCGATAGCGGCCAGCAGCACGCACAAAACGAGTAGTAGAAATACTTTCGAACCGCGCATTGTTAACCCCGCTTTATCGTGCAACCGAATGCCTTGGCTTCCGTCTTTTCGATTGGTTTGTCGTTGAGTGCGGCATCGAGCGCGTTACGGAGATCGCTTGTTTCCACTTGCGCGGCGTTACGCGAATTGTCGATGCGTCCGTGATAGAGAAGCTTGTTGTTCGCGTCGATGAAGTACGCCTCCGGCGTCACGCTTGCGCCGAGTTTATCTGCGATCTTGTTGCCGGGATCTTTCAGGATTGGGAATGTAAGAGTATGTTCCGCGGCGTGCTTTTTAACAGCGGCTGCGTCTTCGGCGACATTCGAGTTGATGCCGACGACTGCGATGCCTTTCGCTTTGTAGTCCTGCGCAAGTTTTTCCATGCGCTCGTTGTAAGCATTGGAGACTGGACACTGCACTGCAATGAAGAGGAGCACGGTGCCGTTCTTGCCGGCCAGCGACTTTAACGACCGGTCCTTGTTATCGACATCGGGAAGCGTAAAGTCTTCGATGGCGGAGCCAATTGCCGGCGCCGCAGGGATTTCACCGTCAGCACGAGCGCCACTTGCGACGACCGCGCCGGCGATCACAAACACCAAAACCAACAAGATCGATAGATTTCTCGTCTTCATTTATTATGTCTCCTTTAACGTTCAAGATTATGCCAGAAACCATCGAAATCGAGCCAGCGTTGCCAGTTCCGGTGCGAATGGATGCGGATGAACGTTTCACCGGCCGAGGTGTGACGATCGCATTTCTCGACTCCGGTTTTTACGCACACAAAGATCTGACTGAACCGGTCAATCGTATCGTCGGTTATCACAACATTTTCGCGCCCGCCGACGATCTGTCGTCGTTGGAAAAACATGACGTCGCCAGTTGGCACGGCATGATGACCTCCGTAGTCGCTGCGGGTAACGGGTTCCTTTCCGAAGGTCTTTATCGCAGCATCGCGCCGGAGTCGAACGTGGTGCTCGTGAAAATCGGCAAGAGCGGGCGTATTCCTGAGGTCAACATCGAAACAGGTCTGCGCTGGGTACTCGCAAACAAAGACAAGTACTCGATTCGCATCGTTAACATCTCTGCGGGCGGAGACTTCGAACAACCGTACCTCGATAATTCGCTGTGCCAACTCGTTGAAGAAGTTGTGAAGGCCGGGATCGCGGTGATTTGTGCTGTCGGCAATGCGGGACTCGCGCCTCGTCATCCGGTTTTACCGCCCGCGAGTTCGCCCGCGGCGATTTCAGTTGGCGGACTAGACGATCAAAACTCGCTCGATCGTGCACGGCGCGGAATGTATCGATCGTCTTATGGTCCAACGATCGATGGATTACAAAAACCTGAAGTGATCGCGCCGGGCATTTGGGTCGCTGGTCCAATCCTGCCGCACACGCCGACAGCCGACGAGGCGCACCTGTATGCCGAACTCGACGCCGCTGCTGACGATAAGTTGCGAGAGATCATCGTTGCGCACGCGGGCGTCGATAAACAGCTCGATGAAGCGCGTGATTTGACGGTGCCGTTGTTGCGGCAATTGATCACCATCAAACTCCGCGAGGGCAACGTCATCAATCATCACTACAAGTTCGTTGACGGAACCTCTTTCGCGGCGCCGATCGTTGCCTCAATTGCGGCGTGCATGCTGGAAGCAAATCCGAAACTCACTCCGCAACAGATCAAGCGCATTCTGATCGATACTGCCGAACGCGTTTCAGGTGTTGAAGTGGAACGGCAGGGCTGGGGCGTTGTTGTTCCACGTAAGGCAGTGGAGAAGGCGTTGCGTTGGCCTAGTTGATGTGCAACAATCAGCGGCACCCAAAATCCCACAACAAGAATGGAGAGTTGTTCAGTTTGATGTCTGAAAACGAAACCGGAATAGGTCAGGGCGCGGCTGCCGCGAACGAGCCCGCGCCTGAAGCGAATACCGAAGAGATCACCTATCACGCGGTCGAGAAGGACGGAGTAGTTACAGCGATCTGGGAAATGCAGGGCCGCAAACATCTGCGTACCATCGATCCACGCTCCCGTCAGGGACAGGACATTCTTCGTCTTTACACCACCGAGCATCACGAAGAAACACCTCAGTAGGCCATCTACTATGGCCTTCAGTTGTTTGGATCGATCCAATTATTTGGAACGATTCACCGTACATTTGTGTCTTCAGCAACCGGCAAGGTTTTGGTCCCCCGAACGTAAATCCAAACGTCAGAGCAGTTAGTTTCCTCGCACCAACGCCGCTCACCCGCAACGACCACTGGAATGTTGGTTGCTTCTTCAACCACGAATAATCCTCGAAACGTTGTCAGACGGATTCGCGCGGAACCCGTCGCTACCCCAAAACCGGTACAACCAGCTCGCCAGAAGGAGACGATCATGAAGGCAACAAAACTCCTGCCGCTTTTGATGGCCGTCCTGTTAGGTTCCTCGGTTGTTGTGTTAGGTCAAACCACGGGAACTATTTCGGGAACAGTGCAAGACGAAAAAGGAGCGGTCATACCCAACGCCACAGTGACCGCCCGAAACACTGAAAGAAATATCTCACGTAACCTGCAAACAAACAGCGAGGGAAACTATCGCTTTGAAAACCTCCCCGTCGGTCCATATGAAGTGACCGTTGAAGCAACCGGCTTTTCGAAGTATGTCCAGACCGGTATCACGCTCCTTCTAAACCAAAACGCTGTAGTTGACGTATCGATGCGTCCCGGTGGAGTGCAGGAAGTAGTGAACGTCACTGAGAACGCTGCGCTCATCAATACGAGCAACGCCGAGGTTTCAACTCAGTTCGATTCCCGCCGCTTATCTGAACTGCCTTTAGGACCAACTCGCAACGTGCTGAACGTCGCATTGTCTGCTCCCGGCGTCAGCCAACTTGGAGCCGGTCAGACGGGTTTTGCCAACGGCGTGAGCTACTCGTCCAACGGCGGCCGCGTGCGTTCAAACAATTTCATGGTCGACGGTCAGGACAACAACGAACCCGGTGTAGCCGGCGCGGCGCAACCGCTGAACAATCCTGATGTCATTCAGGAAGTGCGCCTGATCACAAATCAGTTTTTGGCGGAGTATGGCCGAAACTCGAGCTCGGTATTTAACGCGATCACTAAAGCAGGAACCAACGCATATCATGGTTCGTTGTTCTGGTTTCACAACAGCAACGCTTTGAACGCGTGCAGCAACACCGACAAGGGTGCGGGCTTCTGTAACTCGAGCTCTACCGACGCGTCGCGGCGACACGCGCCATTCCGCATTGAAAACCAGATCGGAGGAACACTCGGTGGTCCACTCCACCTGCCACGTTTTGGTGAAGGTGGTCCAACTTACATCAGTGGACGCAATCGCACGTTCTTCTTCGGTTCGTACCAGCGCTGGAGTGACCGTCAACTCGGCTCCGGCACGAAATTGAACGGTGCGCCCACAGAAGCAGGCCGGCAAGTACTTCAGGCAGCCGCAGGAAACCTGCCGCATGTAGCCGCGTTATTGCGACACCTGCCGGCAGCGCAGTCGCCGATCAACAAGAACGCGACGTTCAACCTCAATGGCCAGACTTTCACAGTGCCTCTTGGTTCGCTAACCGGAGCAACGTCGTTCTTCTTCGACAACCATCAGGCTTCGTTTCGCGTTGACCACAACTTCAATAGCAATCACCTCTTCACGGCGCGCTACTTGTACAGCGATTCCGATACGGGTGGCACGGGCCAGGCAACACCCCCGGGCTTGACCACGCAGAACGTCAATCGCCAACAGACGCTGGCGGTCTCGCACGTTGGAACTTTCTCGCCGACGGTCGTTAACGAACTCCGTCTCGGCTACCAGCGTTTTGCGACGGTGACGAGCGCAAGTGACCCGCGTTCGGAGGAGATTCCATCTCTGGAGATTTCGGAGTTGGGTCTCATCGGATTCAACGCGGCAAACAGCAGAACCGCAATCGGTCTCGCGGTGAACTTGCCGCAATTCCGCACCAACAACATTTACCAGTTCCAGGACAACCTGGCTTGGACCAGAGGCAATCACGCGATCAAGCTCGGCACCAACATCGTCGAGAATCGTATCCAGAGCTTCTTCTTCCCAACGATACGCGGTCTGCTGCGTTATGCGACGCTCAACTCGTTCGTGAACGATTTCGCTGAAGCAGCAAACATCAACAAGCCGCTGCCCGGCGGTGAAGCGATCAATAATTACAACTGGTTCGACGTTCACTTCTACGGGCAGGATGAGTGGAAAATCAAACCAAACTTCTCGCTGACTTACGGTCTGCGTTACGAGCGGCCGGGCGAGGCCACGCTGAGCCTGTTGCCGGCGAATGAAAGAATCGTAGGGTTGGCCGGTGGCGATCAGCGCTTCGCCCTGAGTCCTGTTCCGAAGATCGATAAGAACAACTTCCAGCCACGTCTTGGGTTCAACTGGAATCCTCGCACGGATCCCGACGGCATCCTCGGTTTCATCACAGGTGGTGACAAGCTGGTGTTCCGCGGGGGCTATGCCGTGACTCACGACTACACCTTCATCAACATCGCGCTGAACGTTGCCAGCTCGTTCCCGTTTGTCGCCGCGGTGAGTTTGCCGGCCAACACGACGTTTGCGGGCTCAGCATCAGTGCCGAACGCATTCACGCGTTTGCCGAACGTTTCGAACGCGGGCGTCAATCCAAACGAGTTCACCAGAACGATCGTTGGGAACGACTTCCGTTCGCCGTACTATCAGAGCTTCAGCTTCGAAGCGCAACGCGAACTCGGCACGAACATCGTGTTCCGTCTCGGATACGTTGGTTCGAAAGGTACGGCGCTATTCCAGACGCTGGATGGAAATCCGCGAAGGCTGGATTTGCCGACCAACTGCAATCCAACGTTTACGGGCGCGAATCCGGATAGTTGCCGCGTAAATCGCACCCAGGCTGTGATTCGCTTGCGCGCCAACGCGGCGTCGTCGATCTATCACTCACTTCAGTCGAGTATCGAGAAGCGACTAAGTGAAGGCTTCAGTGCGGGCGTGCACTACACGTGGAGTTCGTTCATTGATACCGCTTCGGAGATTTTCAATCCCTCGAGTGGTGAGGTCGCGGTTTCTCAGGATTCGTATAACCGCGACGCTGACCGCGCCCGTTCAACCTACGATCGGCCGCACCGGCTCACCGGCAACTTCGTTTATGAGTTGCCGTGGTTCCAAAATCAGGCTGGTTGGAAGGGTCGCTTGCTCGGCGGTTGGCAGGTCAATGGTTTCTTCACGTTCCAAAGTGGCGCCCCGTTTACAGTGCTTAACGGCTCTGATCCGACCGGGGCTCTCTCCGGAATCAACACTTTGGTTGGTGACGCAATTCGACCAAACGTTTACACCAGTTTGGACGTGTCGCGTATGACCGTGTCTGAATTGTTTGCAGCCGATCAGACGCTGAGGTTGCAGGCAATTGCTCAAGCGACGCAAATCTTTAACTCGATCACCAACAAAGTAGCTGGTCCACTGCCTGGTCCGGCGTTGCCAAATACGCTGTTTACGGTCTCGCGAGGGCGAATCGTGCAGAACAGCAATGGCACGTTTAGTCTCGTGGTGGATTTCCTGGGACTGCCAACAGGTCGCGTTGGTAGTGCCGGCCGAAATATTCTTCGTGCTGACGGCATCAACAACGTGGACCTCGGGATCTTCAAGAATACGAGGATCGGTGAGAACCAGCGGCTTCAATTCCGCGCGGAGTTTAATAACGCTACCAACACTCGTGACTTCGGTATTCCTGAAGGACGCGCCAACTCCGCGAACTTCTTGAATCAGTGGGGCACGAACGGCGGAAATCGTCGTATAGTGCTTGGTATCCGTTACATCTTTTAACTGAGAGCCTACCCGCAACGCGAATTAGGGCGGCACACGTTGCCGCCCTGTTTGCATTTACCGCAGTCGGCGCGGGTGCGATAATGTTTGCCAACCTCAGTTCGGAAAAGGAGCGCGTGCGATGAAAGTCGTGGTCTTATTGCTTACTTTCCTGTTCGTTCCGATGATCGCCAATGCGCAAACAACGTCCAGCTCCGCTACGGTTGCGCAATTGGAGTTGGTGAAATTCAGTTGGAGCAAGGAACGATTGAACTGGGAGCAGAATCCGTTTGGTGGTCCAAACGAAAATTTTCATCAAATGCAGTTTCGGGCGCGCTCGGAGAAACGTGTGAGTGATGCAAAGCGCGCGGGTAATTCGGCGGAGATTAGTAAACTCGAGAAGGACGCGCGCACCGATGCGGCCATTGTTGAAGCCTCACAGCAAACATCGCCGCCGCGTTATTACTTCATCTACAAAGCGTCAATGAAAAACACGAGCACTAAAGAGATCGCTGAGATCGATTGGGATTACGTGTTTGTTGATGCGGGCACCGGCGATGAATTGGATCGGCGCCAGTTTACGAGCGTTCAGAAAGTTGGACCAGGAAAGACGAAGGAGTTGTCGTTCATGCTGCCAACGCCGCCGACGCGGCGCATCAGCATCTACGCGCTCGATAAGAAAGAACGTTTCGGGCTGAGCGAACAGGTCGTTGTTGTTCGAGTGAAATACGCTGACGGGACAGAGTGGCAACTACAGTGACCATCAGGCGTTCATCACCGGAAGAAGCTGAAACGCTGACGACGATTGCGCTCGAAGCGAAGCGCTATTGGGGATATCCCGAACACTGGATCAAGCATTGGGAATCAGACCTCACTATCTCTCCCGATTTCATTCGCGACAATCACGTTTACGTTGCTGAAGCGGATGGTGAGATCCGTGGGTTTTATGCACTGTGCGTTAATGGAGACAAGGCAGAGTTGGAGCACATGTGGGTGACGCCGGCGTGTATTGGGACAGGTATTGGGAAAGAATTGTTTCTGGATGCGATGGAACGCGCCGCCGCACTCGATGTCCGCGACGTGGAGTTGTCGGCGGATCCGAATGCGGCAGGTTTTTATGAGCGAATGGGCGCGAAGCAGATCGGGGAAGTTGAGTCGCCGATTGATGGGCAAGTCCGCAAGCTACCTCGGCTTAAGATCGAACCCTCCTAAACTGAAGATCGAACCCTCCTATAGTTAAGATCGAACTCTCCTATCGTGGTTTATCCGGTTTCTTAGGTCCTTCACCTTC
>DASZDV010000214.1:0-7227 GCA_035941575.1 Pyrinomonadaceae bacterium | reverse complement strand
GAACCGCAACACTACGTTCCCTAACCGCATCTCTTCGCCGTCGCGGACGGCGCGATGCGGGAAAGCAGCGTTGGCCTTTTCGCCGAAAACGATCTCTGCGCCGGTGCGTTCTGCGAGTTCGTGATGGCCGCTGACGAAGTCGGCGTGCAGGTGAGTTTCGATGACGTACTTGATCTGTAGCCCCTGGGCTGATGCTTCGTTGATGTATTCGTCAACATCACGTTGCGGATCGACAACCGCGGCTTCCCCATTCGAACCAATTAGATACGACGCGTGCGCCAAACACGCGAGATAAAACTGCTTGAAGTACATATCCGTGTTCACTTATGGAAATCCGCGGCCAATTTATAAAACTCGCGCGCTGGTTTCAACGGCCGGAGCATCCAGTACGGCCGGCGCGTGCCGTCGGGAGAAAACTGGTCGGCCGGGCGCGTCATTCCCAACCACTTTTTGTAAACCTCTCGCGATTTCTCCGTATCGACAAAAATATCACCCGGTTGGTCCTGCCTGTCTGCTGCGCGCACGCGAACCGCCTGGTGCCAGCAATGCATACCCGAGATCGGATCGGGATGAACCGGAAACGTCATGTTCTGATGAACGCCTGCGTCCTTCCACCAGATGCGCAGAGTGTCTGCATCGTTCGACTCATACGGCGCGATTCCTTTCTCTCTTTTCAAACGCCATTGCGTGCCGTTGCGTTCCAACTTGACCGTCGCCATCAACTGCCGCTGCCCTTCGTCCGTGAGTTTCCAACGGCCCATGTGATGACTACACGCGACGATGCCCGGTCGAATTCCTTCCGTTACCCATGCGGGCACGACGTAGTAACCGATTTCTGTTTCCACGCGCACCAGGTCGCCCGTACGAACGCCGAGTTTTTGTGCGTGGCTTGGGTGAATCCACAACGGATTTGTGTGCGCAATCTCGTCGAGCCATTTTGAATTCGCGCTGCGCGTGTGGATCTGCACAGGCAAGCGGAACGTGGAGATCAGAATCGTCTGATCTGATTCGAGATTGTCCTGGTGAACGTGACTCTTGAAGTAAATAGGAATAGCAAGCTCCGGCCATCCCCAGGCCGCGAGAGTTGATGAATAAAACTCGAGTTTGCCGCTCGGTGTCGGAAAGCCGCGCTTGATTTGGCCGTTGACGTTTACGCCGGCGAGGCGGCGACCGTCAGCATCGCCGTCCGGCAGGGGCAGTGGAACGATGTTTGGTCCAGCGGGTTTTGGCGCGCGGCTAAAGACGCGTCCGAAGTTGTCTTCACGGAGGTCGTCGATCTCTTCTGGTCCAACCGTCTGGTCGTAAACTCTTCCAATCTTCTGTTTGACTTCAAAGGCGCCGTAGCGGCGCATGAACTCCAGCGGCGTGAGATTTTCAGCCGCCGCCCGTTCGGGTAGTCCCGGTACCGAGTGATCGAAGATCCATTCATAGTACTCGTCGATGCTGAGGCGAGTGCCGGGAACCTTTTTCGACTCCGCGTACTGTCGTATGCCGAGGCTGCCGTCAGGATCGATGCGCCAGGTAAGTTCCAACCAGAATTCATTCTCTTCCCAGACCTCGCCGGGATTTACCTCGCGTGTGTCGCGAATGTTTTGGCCGTTGCGTTGGCGCGCCGCTTTGATCACGGGTTGCCGAAAGCCGAGCCACTGTGAATCGTGTGTTTCGTAAGAATGAAGATCGTGACGCTCCGAGCCTACACCCATCGGCAAAACGTAGTCGGCGTAATATGCAGTTTCATTCCACGTTGGCGTGAGCGCCGCGTAGCAACCAACGAGATCCGGATCGGTCAACATCTCGATCCACGAAATGCCGTCGGGAGTGGTCCAGACCGGGTTGTAGACGCGCGTGAAATAGACGTCGAGTTTTGCGCGTCCGTCTTTGATGAGGTGCGGCAACAGAAACGACATCTCGTTCATTGAAAGCGGATACTCGCGCGGCCACGTGATCTCGTTCCACATGCTCGGATGTGGCGGTGTGTAGATCGGGCGCGGAACGAATTTATTCCACGCGTTTGGATAGACGCCGCCTTCAGTTGCGACAGCGCCGAGGAGTGCGTTCAAGAAAAAGAGACAGCGCGCAACGGCCCAACCGCCGCTGACGCCCGATGCCGCACTGCGCCAGTTGTGACTCGAAAACCGCGTGCCTGCGGACGCTACCAGCTCCGCGATCTCCGCGATCGCTTTCGCATCAACACCCGACTCCTCAGCGGCAAACTCAAACGTGTACTGCTGGTATATCTCTTTTATCCTTGCTTCAAAATCCGCAAAATCCCCGGCCCCAAACTCTTTCCAATTCCACCAGTCTTCGACAAAAGCACGGTTGTAAAGGTCGTTTTGAATCAAATAATTCGCGATGGCCAGCAGGATTGCGGGCTCAGAACCTGGATAAGGCGCCACCCAATAATCAGCATGCGTCGCAGTGTGCGAAAGACGCGTGTCGAACACGATCAACTTCGCGCCGTTTGCCTTGCCATCAATCACACGTTGCGCGTGCGGATTGAAGTAATGACCCGACTCAAGATGCGCGCTGATCAATAGGATCACTTTGGCATTCGCGTGATCAGGGCTCGGCCGATCGAGGCCCATCCACAGTTGATAGCCTTCGCGGCTTCCTGACGAGCAGATGTTTGTGTGTGAGTTGTGGCCGTCGATTCCCCACGCCGCAAGAATGCGCTCCGTGAAACCGTCCTCACCCGGACGGCCAACGTGATACATAACCTCATGCCGCCGGTTTTCGACGATGGCTTTGCGAATGCGCGAAGCGATTGCGTCGAGCGCTTCGTCCCACGTTGTACGTTCCCATTTTCCTTCGCCGCGCTTACCGGCGCGTTTGAGTGGATAGAGGATCCGATCGGGATCGGTGACCTGATTGAGTGTCGCGGGACCCTTGGCACAATTGCGGCCACGCGAACCTGGATGCTCGGGATTGCCTTCAAACTTCTGTACTTCGCCCGTGACTTTGTCGATGTAGGCGAGCAGTCCGCACGCAGATTCGCAGTTGAAGCATGTGGTCGGAACGATCGAGTAGTGACGCTCCACTCGCCGCGGCCAAGCGCGCGAATCGAGTTCGGTCCAGTCGTCCCAACGCTCTTTGGGTGGGAACGCTGCGAGCGATCCGCGGCTCGGACCTGGGTAGAACGTTTCGTTTGCGTGTTCGCGTTTCATTCTTGTTAGGCCAACGGCACTGACTGCCCGGCCTGTACGTATGCGTTCTCGAAGAGCATCAAGCCGATCAATGCCATCGGCGCCCCGGCCGCTCCGAACGGCATGGAGATGAGATTGAAAAGTGCGAGCCAGGGGAGCAATCCGCCTAAAAAGGACAGAGCCACGCCGAACCAGAAGTCGTTGCGAAACCTTCCGCGAACCATCTCATGAATCGCGAGGTGCGCGTGTGCCGTTGGATGTGTCAGTGAAACCTCGCCCCAGATCATCAGTAGATGCAACAAGCTGGTTACCGCCAGTATTCCAATCAGTAAAATCCCTCCCCATAAAGCCAACGACAACACGGCCGCACCAAGTAAGAGCGACTGCACCAACAAGTGCGGTGGCAACAGCGGGTTCTGCCACATGTCACGCGCCTTTGCCTGCGCGAACAAATACGCCGTGTAAACAGCGGTCATCACCGACAACGGTATGCCCGCGATCATCAACCAACTCTGAACCACTGTTGATCCGGCCCAGCTCGCGATGAAATGCAGCAGCAGTACAAGCGTGTAGCCGGCAATGATGAAAGCGCCTTTGACCAACCAACTGCGCCACTGCGGGCGCGTAAAGATCAAGTGAAACCGTTCGGGATGTTCCAGGTCCCAAATCAACAACCCACCCGTGATTGCCAAAAACGCCCCCGAAACAACCGGCGTTACCCACAACCAAACCGAGTCAGTTACCCGCAGCACACCCAGCAACACCAGCAACGCGGCCACAAGATAAACACCCGACGCGATCCCTTTGGTCCACGTGTACAAGCTCACGCGCCAGTCCCACGGAATCGCATGCGCAATGTCGTATGAAAGCAACGCCGCTGCCGATGAGTTGTTGTAGGTGGGATTGCCTGAAACGACCGTGTCGGAACTCTCCTGTTGTTCGCTCCACATGAAGAGTCCGCCTTCGGGACGGCGCGCGGCGAGCGGATCGAGCGTCGCCTGGTGCGCGCCTTTGTAGAAGAGTTTCGGCAGCGTCTCCTTTTCCGGCCTCCGGACAGAGACACTTTCGCGGTTGATGATCTGCGTGACGTAAGAATCCGAGTCGTTCATGTCGCCGACAAGAATCGCCTGCGTGGGACAAACGACGACACAAGCCGGTTCGAGTCCGATGTCGATCCGGTGCGCACAGAAGTTGCACTTTTCCGCCGAGTGATCTTCCGGGTTGATGAAGATTGCGTCGTACGGACACGCCGCCATGCAGGCCTTGCAACCGATGCAGATCGACTTGTCGAAATCGACGATTCCGTCACGGCGTTTGAACATCGCCGCAGTCGGACAGGCAGTCACACACGGGGCGTGCGCGCACTGGTTGCAGCGTGTTACCTGGTGCGCCCGGCGTGCTTGTGGAAACACGCCGACATCGACGTGCTTCACGTAAGTGCGGGTGACGGAGATTGGAACTACGTTTTCAGATTTGCACGCGGTCGTGCATGCGTGACATCCGATACAGCGAGTGTGGTCGATTACCTTCGCCCACTGAATTCGGGCCGGCGAATCCGTCATGAATTAGCTCCAGTTTGGAAGCCAGACTATATCATTTCCGAGTGATGAGATTGACAAATCTTACGGCGCAGAACAAATTAGCCGTTGATTTTCGGAGGCATACGATGCGTCTTTTTACATATTCCATAGCGTTGCTGTTGCTGTCGATCTCTTTCGCAGCGTGCAACGCGATCGACAGCAAAGTAAACAGTCACGCGCAGAAGGTTGCGACTCCTGGCCCGACGCCGGTTAGCGACGGCGCACGACGAATCACGATCGATGAGCTCGAGGCATTGATAAAAGAGAACAAGGTTCTGGTGCTCGACGTGCGAACGCAGGATTCCTTTGACGCCGGTCACATTCCCGGCTCGAAATTAGTCCCCGCCGGCGAAGTTCAGAATCATTTGAAGGAACTCCCGCACGACAAAATGATCGTGACCTACTGTTCTTGACCCTCCGAACACACGTCCGCCGGTGCGGTGGTCATACTCAATAAAAACGGATTCCAAAACGCGGCCGCTTTGTTGGGCGGTTTTCAGTTGTGGGAGAAGCAAGGAAAGCCGGTCCAGAGGAAGAAGAAATAGGTCGAAAAGAATAGGTCCTATCGGTCCTATAGGACCTATACCACCTGGGTAACCAGTGCGGGCAACGGCGTCACAACCCTCGCGGCGGGCACACACAGCACAGGACAAGGCGCGTTTCTGATCACACGTTCAATCTCCGAACCGAGCACCTGATTACTTCCAAACAATGAGCCGTGAACCGCAGTGCCGATGACGATCAAATCAGCGTCGAGATTTGCGGCAAGCTTCACAATTTCCTGATAAGGACGCCCCTCAGCAATGTGCGTGGTGGCGCGTGGTCCCGATGAGCGCGTGAGTTGCGACATGCGTTCCTGCACGTGGCTTCGTAGTCGTGTTAATGCAGCGAGCCCGCCTTCCGGAAACACCGCAGAGATCTGTTCAAAGTAATCGCCAATCACGTATACCGCGTGAAGCTCAGCGCCGAGATGATTTGAAATGCTGGCGGCGAGTTGAGTTGCGGCGGACGAAGACGGTCGAAAGTTGGTTGCCACTACCACTCGATTCACGCGAATCTGCGTGTGACCTTCGCGGTGTTCGACAAAATCGCGTTGCGGCGGACGAATCGCCAGCACTGGACAAGGCGCCTCAGCCACGATGTCTTCGGCAAGTGAACCACCGAATGCGCGCGACAGCCGGCTGCGATCGCGTGTGGCCACGGTGATCAGATCAACTTGATGTTCGAAAGCGACGCGAGCAATCTCCGCTGCCGGGTCACCGTCGCGAAATATCGGATCGACTTCGACGCCTCTGACGAGCGGATCGGTCAACAAGTTTTTTACTTGAGCGCGCAGTTCCCGCAGCCAGTTGTTGTCGTGTTCTTCGAAAACATACGCCGGTAAGGTCAGAAGATTATCCGGCACTTTCGCGTCCTGCACGTTCACTAACAACACTCTCCCACGCGCGTCGCGCGCGAATCCCGCTGCGTATTTCAGTGCGGCGTGAGCATGCGAAGAAAAGTCGGTCGGAAAGAGGATGTTTCTGAACGGGAACATAGCTCAACACTAAGACAGGATTGCAAGATTTACAAGACCATGCCAAACTCCGCAGGCTTCCTTATCTGAAACCACTCCAACGGAGGCGACACATTGCTTCGCGGACTCTTTCGGACCAAGAACCTTGACGAGATTCTGGCCGCTGCGGGTGGCCCACAGTTTTCACTCAAACGCACTCTCAACGCCTTCAACGTAACGCTGATCGGGATCGGCGCGATCATCGGCGCCGGCATCTTCGCGACGATCGGTACCGCCGCCTCAGGCACTGCCGAACGCGCGGGCGCTGGTCCATCGCTGATGCTTTCGTTTGTCATCACTGCGATCGTTTGCGGGTTCACCGCGCTCTGTTACGCGGAACTCGCATCGATGGTTCCGATCTCGGGCTCCGCGTACACCTACTCCTACGCAACGCTCGGCGAATTGATCGCCTGGATCATCGGTTGGGACCTGATCATCGAATACGCGATCGGCAACGTTGCGGTTGCAATTAGCTGGGCGGAGTTTTTCAATCGCCTCCTGCGCAATCTCGGCATTCATGTGCCGGACTGGTTGACGCAAAACTATCGCACCGCGACCGTTGAAACGCTGGATGCGGCGCCGCACATCTTCGGCATACCGATAGTCTTCAACGTGCTTGCGTTTGGCATCGTTGCGCTGATCACCGTTGTTCTTGTTTGGGGTATCAAAGAGTCGTCGAACTTCAATGCGATCATGGTCCTCATCAAGATCCTCGTGTTGCTGTTCTTCATCGGCCTCGCGCTTTACTACGTGTCGCCGGCGACGATGGTTGAGCACTGGAAACCGTTCCAACCGCAGGGGTGGTTCGGCACGCTCACAGGCGCGGCGGTCGTTTTCTTTGCTTATATCGGGTTTGACGCCGTCAGCACCGTTGCCGAAGAGACAAAGAACCCGGCTCGAGATTTGCCCATAGGGATCATTGCCTCGCTGATCATCTGCACGATCCTTT
>DASZDV010000213.1:0-2231 GCA_035941575.1 Pyrinomonadaceae bacterium | reverse complement strand
AAGAAGTTACTGGCTGCCGTCTAAACCTGTGTTCTCCGTGTTTATCTGTGGTCCATAAAACTCAACCACCTCTTTAGCGGCCGCGATGACTTTCTCCCGCAGTGATCGCGGCTCTAACACTTCCAGCTTTGAACCAAACGAGAGCGCGTACTCACAAGCGATCTCCTCAACGTCGAAGCCAACAGTCACCTGCAACCATCCGTGTTCATCCGTGGCGGATGGCTCGTTCACTCGCGCGAACCTTCCAGCAAACCGCAATCGCGGAAACACTTCCGGCGCAACTCTAAACCTCGCGACATAGTTCGGCAGCGCCGCTTTAAACTCCGACTTCGACTGTTCCCAAAACGATGCGAGATCGAAATCCGCCGGAACTTCGCACAGCTGGTCCAACACTTCCGCCGCTGCAATTCGCGAGATACGATAACTTCGAATCGAGTTCTCAATTCCGGCGACGAGGTACCAAGCACTTCCCTTCGCCACCAACCCAAAAGGATCGACTTCGCGCTCGACTGCGTCACATCCTGGGCCACGCGTATACGTGAACCGCAGTTTCCGTTGTGACCAGATCGCTTCCTGTAAGATCGGCAACAACGGCACGGCTTCTTCGTGTCGCGCCCATCCGCCAGTGTCGATATGAATCCGTTTGCGCGCCTGTTCGGCGCCTTGTCGATACATCGCCGGCAAGGCTGCGAGCAGTTTCAACAATGCGCCCTCGGACGCTTTTTGTAGTCGAAGATCCGCGAGCAGTTTTGGAGGCTGGGTGACAAATAGCGATTGGATTTCCGCTTCGTTCAGACCTGTGAGATTTGTGCGGTACTCCCCAAGCAGCGACCAGCCGCCGCGGCTGCCGCGTTCGGCCACCACTGGAATTCCCGAAACGCTGAGGGCCTCCATGTCGCGATGGATCGTCCGTTCGGAAACCTCCAGCCGTTCGGCCAGGGCGCGTGAAGTCATTTGGCGGTTTGTCTGGAGCAACAGGACGATTGATAGCAGCCGGTCAGCGCGCATGAGAAACCGATCTTAACTCAAAAATATGACAGGCGTTGACATATAACGCGGTATAAAGTGCCTGGTCTGGAGGTGATGGAAACGTGAGAAAAGTGATCTTCGGCGGCGCGAACACGCTAGATAACTACATCGCGGGCAAGAACGACGAGATCGACTGGATCCTGCACACCAAAGAGGTCGACGAAATCATGCGCGACTACTGGAAGCGCATCGACACTGTCATCCTGGGCCGCCGGACGTACGAGATCTCAATGAAGATGTCTGGCGGCGGTGGTTCTGGTACGAAAACGAAAACCTATGTATGTTCCCGCACACTCAAGAAACTTCCAAACAAGAAAGTGGAACTGTCGTCAGACGCGGTGGACCTCGTGAAGCGGTTGAAGAGCGAAGAAGGCAAAGACATTATCGTTATGGGCGGCAGCCTGATCGGCACGTCGTTATTTGAAGCCGGTCTGATCGACGAACTCGGCGTGAACATTCACCCGGTTTTGCTTGGCTCCGGCATACCGCTGTTTGCAGAGATGAAGAAACAGATCAACCTGAAGTTGCTCGAGTGCAAGCAACTAAAGAACGGATGCGTCGTGTTGTCTTACAGCGTTCTTCACTGACTGACTCGTGTTTATCTGTGAAGATCTGTGGCTACTTAGCCAACACTTCACGGAAGAACTCAACCGCACGCGGATCGCCCGATTCACCGAGCGAGCGGATCGCCTGTTTGCGCACCTGTTGATTCGGATGCGAGCGCGCGATCTTAATCAGCAGCGGCACTGATTCTTCCGCGCGCCGCTCACTGATGGCCCTGACGGCCTGTACCTGAACTTCAGTGTTGCCGTCAGTACTCTGCGCGGTCGCGCTCAGAAACTCGAAACTGCGCTTGCTCACACGCTCACCAAGGAGACGGATCGCCTGTCGCCGTACGTCGACGGTGTCGTTGCTGCGCGCGACTTCAAACAGTTTGTCTTCGACGCGCGTGCTCTTGATTTCAGAGAGCGACTGGAGAATCGTCCGTTTCAAATCTGGCGTCTGTTCTGCGTCAAACAGTCGAAGCAGATCGTCAACTGCTGCTTCGCCACGTTCACCGATGGCGCGAATCGCTGTCTTGCGCATCTCGGCGTTGGTTTCAGTTCGCGCCGCTTCGAGTAAACGCGCCCGCGCCTTTGGACTTTTCGTCTCCGCGAGTGAACGTAATGCAGATTTTCTTACTTCCAGGTTGGTGTCGTTCG
>DASZDV010000212.1:0-3405 GCA_035941575.1 Pyrinomonadaceae bacterium | reverse complement strand
CCCGCAACAATTCTTTTGGTTGAACGGAGCGGCCGTTTACCGTTCGTGGAACCTCGACTCCGTGCCGTGCGCCCAGCATCTTGATCCACATGCATCTCGTGTTGTGAATGTGCGCTGCGATGTTGCGCACCGTACGGCGAGGAACGCCCGGCACGTTCTTGGCCCACAACTCCGGCGGCAGGTTCTCGATGAGATACATCGTGACGCGGTGGTTTGTATGCCATGCCGCGATCAACGCTTTGCCGGCTTCGGAATCTTTCGGCACGCTCGTTAGCTCTTGCGGCGGATTGAGTAAAGCCGGTGTTCCGTGCGGATCAGTAAGCGCTCGTCCACCAACGCGGGCGACGCCTGCGCAAAGTCGTCGAGTTCGTTCACATGCGATAACTGGAACTGCTCGCCTGTGTTGACCACGAACGTCTGTCCTTCTTCACTGAGGCAGAACAGTTTACCGTTATATGCCCAGGGCGAAGTCGTGAACGCGGTTGCCGCAGGATCGATTCGCGTCTTGTAGGTCTGTTTTCCGGTCTTTGCGTCGAACCGATTCAGAATTCCCGTTTCGGTCAAGGTATAGATCGCGCCGTCATACGCCACTGCAGAGGGCAGATAGGTTCCACCGCGCGGCTGCGACCATGCGATGTAATCGTTCGACGTCTGATCCTCTTTCAGCGTGATATCGCCGGTCGCGCCGGGACGAATGGCAAAGAGCGAACGGCCGCGACCGCCGTTGATGTAAAGCAAACCCTCGTACGCAAACGGCGTTGGAATTGGCGTCGCCGCCATGCCTTTCATCCGCCACAATTCTTTGCCGCTCAGGTCGTAGCTGATCAGCTCGCCCGGTCCAATCGTCACGATCTCGGTGCGCAACTGGTGACGCCAAACAAACGGTGTGGCCCACCCTGATCGTTGTTGTGGTTGGCTCCTGCCGCCGAGGTCGCGATTCGTGCGCCAGACCTGTTTGCCTGTTTGTTTGTCGAACGCGGCGATGTACTGCTGCTTTTCGTTGTCGCTTAGAACGACGAGCAGGTTTCCCGCCAATGCAGGCGAACTGCCCGTTCCCAGGTCGAGATAAATCGGATTTGCTTCGACCGGAGTGTTCCAGGTTTGATTGCCTTTCAAGTCAAACGACCACACGCCGAGGTTCGCGACATACACATAAATGAATTTTCCGTCGGTGAC
The DNA here is from genome assembly GCA_035941575.1 of Pyrinomonadaceae bacterium. GTDB lineage: Bacteria > Acidobacteriota > Blastocatellia > Pyrinomonadales > Pyrinomonadaceae > PSRF01. The sequence continues at coordinate 2,229 of DASZDV010000212.1, read as the reverse complement.
GGGCGTCTCGGATGTGAAGCTGTTTTTGCGATGACGACCGCCCGGAGGACGGCCGGTGAAGAACTCTTTGGTCCATTCAACTTTGCCGGTCTTCAGGTTTAGGCAGTAAAGGAGGTAGTGCACCGTCACCTCGTTGGGCAGCTCAATATCGCGTTCTGTGACGCGCTTGATGATCTCCTGCATCGAGAGACCTTGTTTCTGGAGTTCGGCGACGTATTCGTTGCTGTACTCCGTGCCGGTTTGCGGTGGCTTCGACTTGCCGTCGGTGGTGACGGTAGTCAGGTAAACCTTGCCGCCGGTGACGATCGGTGATGACCAACCGCGTCCGGGAATCTCTTGCGACCATTCGACGTTTTCGGTCTTGGACCAACGTTCGGCGAGCTTTGTATTGGTGCTCACCGGGTTTGAATGCGGTCCACGAAACTGCGGCCACGCCGGATCTTGCGCCTGCACGGTCAACGGCGCCAACAACAGCGTACATACAAGAATTGCTTTGAAGTTAAGGGTGTTCATTTATGGTCGTCCCACGAGTTGATCAAGTCCCGCAAGGATATCGATCAGATCCTCTAATTCATGGAGTTTGCTGGTGCGCCGTAATAGTTCACAACCGTCGTCTTTTTGCCATCGAGGCAGATTGAAGTAGTAGTCGTCGGCAGGTCGCTTACAGTGACACCATTCTCATCGGTATCGTATTTGTATTTTAACGACCAGTAGTCGATTCGCTTAAAGTAATTGATGAGCCTCTGAATGGTCTCTTGCGAGATCTTGGAGCGTCGCTCACCTTTTGTTTTGACGTACCTCTTCCCGACGTAAACGACGGTGCCGTCGGCGTAAATGCGAGCAGAATAAACCGGGCAACCGCCGAAACATTCTTCTCTCTCGATAGTGATGAGAATGTCGTCTTCGCATTTTTGCGAAGCTTCAACAACCGGAAGTAGAGCAAGCAGGAGTACAAGTGGAACCATCAAGAAAGATACTCGCATGGCGTGACAGTATACCGTTGGTTTTGCGGAACACTAATCGGGATGCCGGATGATTCCCCTGTAGACGCTAATACGTTTGTGGCGTGCGAAAAGGTTTCCAGTTTTAGTCGTCTGCCGGGCGCACCAGTGGTGCGAAGAGGGAATAAGAACCGACCAAGGCGTCAAAAGCGGGCACTGCCTTCTCGTATTCACCTTTCTCGCGCGATGAAAGTGCGATGATTACAACAACCTTCGCCTCGTCGATGAACGCGACAGACTCGAAATTCTTGTTCGCAGCGTCGTAGAACACTTTTACAACGCTGTTCTTCTTGTCACGCGTTTGGATCGAAGGTGAGTCTGAGATTGTCGACTCCTTGCTCGCCTTCAAGAACTGAGCAACATCATTGGCGATCACTTTCGCGATCGTTGGTTGCGTCTCGTCTTTATGGATCACGCGGACGTACATCACCGCAACGCCATCCCTCCACGACGAACCCTCACGATAAAGTACAGCTTGAACACGTTCTACCTTCGCCGTTTCGACGTCGAGAACCCAACCCAACGGCTCCTTCAAAACGAAACTGACATGTTCTTCGATAAAGACCGTTCCATCCGTGCTGTCAGGGCGTTGCGCAAGAGCAGCCCCGGACCACACCAGCACGATCAGAATCAAGGTCAATATGTGAGTTGTCACGTGTTTCAAATGAACGTTGGCGCCAGGTTTATGGCTCGCGAAAACAAACTAGCCCGGAACATCCGCTGAGTACACAGAATAACCCGTTTCGGTTTTTTCAACGATAATTACGTATTTACCTTTGTCCTTCTAGGGAAGATGTGCGACTATACTCCCCCAGAAGCGAAGAGGAGGATCATCTGTGGCGAAACAGAAGCCAGACTTGCCACAAGGCACGCTCGACCTGCTCGTCTTGAAGGCCCTTTCACTCGGGCCGATGCACGGCTACGGCATCGGCCAACGCATCCAGCAACTCGCCGAAGACATGCTCCAGATCGAAGAGGGGACGCTCTACCCGGCCGTCTACCGCATTGAGCAAAAAGGCTGGATCGAGAGCGAGTGGGGGGTCTCGGATAATAACCGGCGGGCGCGCTTCTACAAGTTGACGCGGCAGGGTCGGAAGCAGCTTGCCGTCGAGGAATCGCAGTGGGAGCACCTAACGACGGCCGTCGCCAAAGTACTGCAAGCCACCTGAGAGGGAGGAAGGGGCATGGCTTGGTGGAAAGCTTTTCGGGATAGGATTCGAGCTTTGCG
>DASZDV010000211.1:0-3609 GCA_035941575.1 Pyrinomonadaceae bacterium | reverse complement strand
TTGCTGTCGCCGCGGGCGTTATCGGATCTGTTCTCGCTTACTTGAGTTTCGCGTTCTTGCAGAAACTCGTTCCGGCACAGATGGTCCTGTTGACGAGTCTGCAACTCGACACGCGCATCCTCCTGTTTACTCTGCTACTCTCGCTCATCACCGGCGTTGTTTTTGGTCTCGTGCCTGCGCTGCAATCAGCGAAAGTTGATTTGAACGAAGTGTTGAAGCAGAGCACGCGTGTGACTTCGACGAGCAAATTGCGAAGCGCTTTAATCGTTTCGGAAGTCGCGTTGTCAATCGTGCTGCTTGTCGGTGCGGGACTGCTGATTCAGACGTTGTTCCAACTTTTCAATCAATACTCAGTGTTACAACCCGAGCAGGTTCTCACGATGCGCACGGTGTTGCCGCAGTCGAAGTATAAAGAGCTGCAACAGCGCCAGGCGTTCTACGAGCAGGTGTTGGACCGTGTCGAACATCTGCCGGGAGTGGTTGCTGCGGGTTACACCACATCAGTGCCATTGGTGTGGAAAGGCGGCACGAGCGGCTTTGTTCCCGAAGGGATTAAGTCGCCGATTGCCGGCATGGCCTACGACGCGAACCATCGCCAAGTGAGCGCCAACTACCTCAAAGCGATGAACATCCCGCTGCGGCAGGGACGCTACTTCGACAAACGCGATAACGAGACGTCGATGCGGGTCGCGATCATCAACGAAACGATGGCGCGGCAGTATTGGCCCGGTGAAAACGCGCTTGGCCGTCGCTTCAACATCGGCGATCCGAACGACGGTGAATGGATGGAGATTGTCGGCATCGTCGCCGATGTGCGGCAGATGGGACTCGACGAACCCGTGAAGGCCGAGATGTACCTGCCGTACCGGCAGGTCCCCGATTGGGCGTGGTTCACTCCGCGCGACCTCGCGATTCGCACTACAGGTGAAACGTCAAGTCTCGTGGGTTCGGTGCGCCAGATCGTTCGTGAAGTCGATCCGGATCAACCTATCTCAAACATCGCGACGATGTCTGAAGTGTTAGGCGTCGAAGCTGGACAGCGGCGCACGGGCATGATCATGCTCGTTGCGTTTGCCGGCCTCGCGTTGTTGCTGGCGTCGCTAGGAATCTACGGCGTGCTCGCTTACTTCGTCACGCAACACACAAACGAGATAGGTGTGCGTATGGCGCTCGGCGCAAACCGGCGCAACATCCTCACGCTCGTGTTGAAGAAGGGAATGGGGTTGACGCTTCTCGGTGTCGCGATCGGCGTTGCTGCTTCATTTGCGTTGACGCGGTTGATGAGTTCGCTGTTATTCGGAGTCAAAGCTTCTGATCCACTGACCTTTGTGACGGTGCCGTTGCTATTGGCGATCGTAGCGCTCGTGGCGTGTTGGATTCCCGCACGCCGGGCGGCGAAGGTTGATCCAATGGTAGCGCTCAGATACGAGTAACGCATTGCCGATTGTCGATTTTCCATCGACAAGCGGCAGAGCAAATCGGCAATCGGCAATTGGCAATCGGAAATGCAATTATGGAAACTCTGCTTAAAGACGTTCGTTACGGCGTTCGCATGTTAACGAAGAACCCCGGCGTGTCTGCGATTGCTGTGCTCACACTCGCGCTGGGTATCGGCGCTAACACTGCAATCTTCAGTGTCGTCAGTGCGGTGCTGCTGAATCCGCTTCCGTACAACAATCCCGATCGACTTGTCGCGATTTGGGAAAACGTTCCGGAACACGGACGCTGGCGTGTCGCCCCGGCAAACTACTTCGATTGGAAAAAACAGAGCACAGTTTTTCAGGACATCGCGGCATTTGGCGGCGCGACACTGACGCTGACTGGTGATGGCGATCCCGAGCAACTGCTGGGAACGGCAGTCACGCCCGGCTACTTCGAGGTCGTCGGTGTTCAGCCGCAATTGGGCCGTGTCTTTCAGCCGGAAGAATACGAGTTAGGAAAAGATCAGGTTGTCATTCTGAGTCACAGCCTTTGGCAACGGCGCTATGGCGGCGATAAGAACATCATCAACCGCACCATCACACTCAACGGCAACAGTTGCACTGTTGTGGGCGTGATGCCGCCGACAATTTATCCCTCTCGGCCAACGACCGCAGGGCGCATCGACTTCGACGAAAGAAGCCAGGACGTGTGGCGGCCGATGTCCTACATCGTGCACTTTGCCACACTGCGAAGTGCTCACATCCTGGGCGTGCTCGCACGGTTAAAACCGGGCGTTACGATCGAACAGGCGCAGGCCGAGATGAACACGATTGGCGCTCGGCTGGAGCAGGCATATCCCGAAAACAAGAATGAAGGAATTATCGTCAACCAGTTTCTCAACGAGATGGTGGGAAACGTCAGACCAGCCCTCTTTACTTTGCTGGTGGCAGTCGGGCTCGTGTTGTTGATCGCATGCGCCAACATCGCCGGACTGTTGTTGGCCCAACACGCCGCGCGCACCAAAGAGATCGCGATTCGCGCTGCACTCGGAGCAGGACGTGGCCGCCTCGTGCGGCAGTTCTTCGTCGAAGGTCTGTTGCTTTCGTTGCTCGGAACAGTCGCGGGAGTGGCATTGGCCCAACTTGGGCTGAAGGTTCTTTTGAAGTTTGTACCCCAGCAGATTCCGCGCCTGGCCCAGGTGCATCTCGATTGGCGTGTTCTCGGTTTCACGCTGTTACTGTCGCTCGTGACGTGTCTGATGTTCGGTCTGATTCCCGCGTGGCACGCTTCGAAGCCCGACTTGCAAACAGCACTCGAGCAAAGCGGCCGCACGTCTGGACCGGGCGCTGCGCGTTTGCGTTTCCGGCAGTTACTCGTCGTGTTTCAGGTGAGCGTTGCGGTGATGCTGGTGATCGGCGCCGGCCTGCTAATCAAGAGTTTCTGGTTACTGCAACGAGTTGATCCGGGATTCAAGGCCGAACGACTGCTATCCGCAGAACTGACTTTGCCGGCGCAGAAATACGGGAAGCCAAACGACATTAATAACTTCTTCAAGCAGCTAATCGAACGCGTTGAAGCCGTACCCGGCGTTGAGTCGGCAACGATTGCTTACGATCATCCGTTGCTTTCGAACTGGATCGACTCGTTTCAGATCGAGGGCCGCCCCGCGCCGGCAGACAGCAAGTCGCAATCGGCGAACTTCATTCCGGTTGGACCTGACTATTTCCAAACGGTCGGCGCGCAGATCATTCGTGGGCGAGGTTTCACAAAGCTGGACGACCAGGACCATCCGGGCGCGGTAATCGTGAACGAGTCGTTTGTTCGTCATTACTTTCCCAACGAAGAGCCGCTCGGTCGCCGTATTCTTCCTTCGCCGCCCGGAAGAATCTGGAACAACGAGCGCTTGACCACTTTTGAGATCGTCGGCGTGGCGCGCGACGTGAAGTTTGACGGACTTGCCGCCGCGTCTGAACCTGCATATTACCTGCCTGCTGCGCAGGCGCCGTTGCAGGACATGACGGTTCTTGTTCGCACGTCCACCGACCCTCAATCAATTGTTCCGGCGCTGCGACAGTCAGTCTGGGCGATCGATCCGAACCAGCCGATTGCAAACGTGAACACTGTCGAACAGATCGTTTCCGACAGCATCGCCCAACCTCGTCTCAACATGGTGTTGATGATGCTCTT
>DASZDV010000210.1:0-8283 GCA_035941575.1 Pyrinomonadaceae bacterium | reverse complement strand
GGCCAGTGTGTTTTTTGAAGGGCTTCACTTAAATTCCCACTCCCTAACATCAGTAAAATGGCCCTTGATCGCCGCCGCGGCGGCCATCATCGGACTCACGAGATGCGTGCGGCCTCCACGTCCCTGCCGTCCTTCAAAATTACGATTACTGGTCGAGGCGCAACGTTCACCGGGTTTGAGTATGTCGGCATTCATGCCGAGACACATCGAACAACCCGCCTCGCGCCACTCAAATCCTGCTTCATTAAAAATGCGATCGAGCCCTTCGCGTTCTGCCTCTCGCTTCACTTCCTGTGAACCCGGCACCACCATCGCGCTGACTGCCGAACTAATTCGATAACCCTTAACAACTCGCGCTGCGGCCCGTAGATCTTCGATGCGCGCGTTCGTACACGAACCGATGAACGCCCGATCGATCGCGATATCCTGGATGCTTGTTCGCGGCGTGAGCGCCATGTATTCGAGTGCACGCTCCGCTGCTTGTCGATCGGTTGCGTTCTTCACGTCGGCAGGATCCGGTACGCAACTGGTCACTGGAACCACCATGCCTGGACTCGTGCCCCACGTGACAAAAGGCTCGAGCTTCGTCGCATCGATCTGGACGGTCGCATCAAACACAGCATCATCGTCGCTCACAAACGTGCGCCATTGGTCCAACACCTTCTCCCATTGCTCAGCGACAGGAGCAAACCGGCGGCCTTTCAGATACGCGAAAGTCGTTTCGTCCGGCGCAATCATTCCTGCCCGCGCGCCCGCCTCGATACTCATGTTGCAAAGAGTCATCCGGCCTTCCATCGTCAACGCACGCACCGCCTCGCCTGTGTACTCAATCGCGTAACCTGTGGCGCCGTCGGTACCGATCTGACTGATGATTCCGAGCGCGAGATCTTTCGCCGTTACGCCCTGCGGAAGCACGCCCAAGACTTCCACCTTCATCGAGCGTGGCTTGTTCTGTGGCAGACATTGCGTGGCGAGCACGTGTTCGACTTCACTCGTTCCAATGCCAAACGCGAGTGCGCCAAAAGCGCCGTGCGTGCTGGTGTGACTGTCGCCGCAAACGATCGTCATGCCCGGCTTAGTCAGACCAAGCTCAGGCCCAATCACGTGCACGATGCCTTGTTCGGGAGAGTCGATGTCGAACAACTGAATGCCAAACTCTTTGCAGTTGCGGCGCAGTGTTTCCACTTGCGTGGCCGCTACTGCGTCGGCGATTGGCAGACGGCGATCGGTAGTCGGCACATTATGATCAACCGTTCCGAAAGTGAGATCCGGACGGCGAACGCGGCGGCCCGCTTGACGCAGGCCCTCAAACGCCTGGGGAGACGTCACCTCGTGGATGAGGTGTAGATCGATATAAAGAAGTGTTGGCTCGCCCTGCGCTTCACGAACGACGTGAGCTTGCCAGAGTTTATCGAATAGCGTGGACATTGAAGCTACACAGTACAGCCGCAAAGAGGCACAAAAAGCACAAGAACTTCAAAAGCACAAGGCGTGCTTGTTTTGTGCCTCTTTGTGACACCTCTTTGTGCCTCTTCGTGATACCTAAACAGCGTGATACGCGTGGCGCATGTCAGCGATTTCTGTTACGGCCTGGCAGACAAGTTCGCCAATCTCGCTGGTGCTCGCGAGGTAACCGCCGGTGCCCGCAGCGATGTCCGGCGTGCGGTATCCCGCTTCGAGCACGTGCTCGATCGCCAGCTCGATGTCACAGGCTTCCTGCTCGAGATCACCCGAGTGGCGCAACATCATCGCCGCTGACGCTATCGCGCCGCAAGGATTCGCAATACCTTGTCCGGCGATGTCCGGCGCGGAGCCGTGAACGGGTTCGTAGAGTCCAACGTCGCCGCCGATTGTTGCCGAAGCAAGCATCCCAAGCGAACCGGCGATCACAGCCGCTTCGTCCGAAAGAATGTCGCCGAAAAGGTTCTCGGTTAACACAACGTCGAACCGGCGCGGATTTGCGATCAAATGCATCGCACACGCATCGACGTAAAGATGGTCCAACGTGACATCTGGGTAATCTCGCGAGACGCGCGTGACTGTCTGCCGCCAGAGCTGTGACGTTTCAAGAACGTTTGCCTTATCGACTGAGGTAACTTTACCGCGTCGTTTCCGCGCTGCTTCAAAAGCAATTCGCGCGATGCGTTCGATCTCCTCGACCGAGTAGCTCATCGTATTGCTGGCGACTGTGCTACCGTTCGAACCTGTGAAACCGCGCGGTTCACCGAAGTACAAACCACCCAACAACTCACGCACGATCAGAATGTCGGCGCCGCCGCTTATTTCGGCGCGCAACGGAGAACAACCCACGATGGCGGAATAGGAAATCGAAGGCCGCAGGTTTGCGTAACCGCCCAAAGCGCGGCGCAGCAACAGCAGCCCCGCCTCAGGACGTTGGTTTGGCGGCAGCCGATCGTATTCGGGAGCGCCGACTGCGCCGAGCAGGACCGCGTCGCTGGCCAAACACGCATCAAGTGTCTTTGTCGGCAAGGGCGAACCAAACTGACGAATCGCACTGCCGCCTATTGCATGCTCTTCGAAATCAAACCGGTAGCCGTGAATTGCTCCCACGGTTTGCAGCACACGAACAGCTTCCGAAATAACCTCTGGTCCAATGCCGTCCCCCGGAAGAACCGTAACCTTGAATCGCATTATTAACCTCAAGCAGCCGCGCAGGCTGTATTGCTCAGTAACGAAATCAAATCCTGGTCGTAGATCCGTTTCTTCTTGTCCGCCAAATCCGTAAACCTTCGGTATGCAGCATCGAGCTCGCTGGAAGTGACCTCGTAGCCGAGCTCCATGTAACGAAGGGAAAGCGCGTGCCGGCCTGAATGCTTACCAAGCACCAGGGAGTTGGCCGGCACGCCGACAGATTCCGGAGTCATGATCTCATAGCACAGCGGATTGTTGATGACACCGTGCTGATGAATGCCCGCTTCGTGTGCGAACGCGTTGCGGCCGACGATCGCTTTGTTCGGCTGAACGTCGAACCCGACGATGTTCGACAGCAACTGGCTCGCCGGATAAAGCTGAGACGTGACAATACCGGTCGTGAAGGGAAGTCGATCTGCGCGTACGTGCAACGCCATCACGATCTCCTCCAGCGACGCATTGCCGGCTCGCTCCCCGATGCCGTTGATAGTGCATTCAACCTGTCGCGCCCCCGCTTCGATTGCAGCCAAACTGTTTGCCACCGCGAGACCGAGATCGTTATGACAGTGAACACTTATATCGACGTCTCTGTCTCTCACGACTCGTTCACGCACCTGTTGGACCAAATGCGCCATCTCCGGCGGCGTCGTGTAGCCAACCGTGTCCGGCACGTTGAGCACCGAAGCGCCCGCATCGACCGCCACGTCGAGCACTTCACACAAGTAGTCGATATCGCTGCGCGTCGCGTCTTCGGCTGAAAACTCCACGTCTTCCGCGTAACTGCGGGCCTGGCTAACGGCCGCGCGAGTCATTGCGATTACTTCGGCGCGAGTTTTCTTGAGCTTGTGTTCGAGGTGAATGTCAGACGTTGCGCAGAAAGTGTGAATTCGCGGATGGGCGGCCTGGGCCAAAGCTTCAGCGGCGCGGGCGACGTCCTGTTCGGCCGTGCGGCAAAGCGCAGCGATTTTCACTTTACGACATTGGGCTGCCACGGCCCTAACTGCCGCGAAGTCGCCTTCGGACGCAATCGGAAACCCGGCTTCAATAATATCGACGCCGAGTTGCTGAAGTTTGTCCGCCATCCGTACCTTCTCGCGCAGATTCATCGAACAGCCGGGTGACTGTTCGCCGTCGCGCAAGGTGGTGTCGAAGATGGTGACTCTCTCTTGTGGCATGGGGAGTTCCTCCTGTGGGCAAGCAAAGGAGGATGCTAAGGAGAGTTGGTCCAAGAGTCAAAGCTATAATCTTTATACAAACATAAATTGTTTTTACTTTGCGATTTTGCCTCGGACAGCTTTGCCTCTGACATTCTTAACGCGCGGCTCTGCCGCTCGATGTGAGGCGAGGCTCCGCCTCGCCGGAGGCTGTAAGAGAAGGAAACTGGGCTACGCCCCTCGTATGGCCTTTGGCCCAAAACTGGGTAGGGCAGAGCCCGAACGAGGGGCATAGCCCAACGCTTAGAGCGGTATGCCGGCGAGGCAAAGCCGCGCCTCACACCGGGCGGCAAAGCCGTAGCGACTGGGCTTCTTAAGGCAAAGTGCTTGCCTTAGGACGCAAAGCGCTTACTTTGCGGGCACTTGCGCGATCAGGCGGGCGTATGCGTCAAACTGGCCCGTGTAGTAGAGCCGGGTGAGATCTTTTTCGAGCGCTGTGGACCGGGTTTCGCGCAGCCGGACGCGGATTTCGCGGAAGATCTTCTCTTTGAGCCAGTAGCCGTGATCGTAGCGTTCGCCGATGGCTGAGGCGGAAGCCAGTTTGTCGATTTCCGGCGTGGTCAACCCGCGGCGCCACGCCGCGCGGTAGACCGTGAGTCCTTCCTGAAAAGATTGATTGGAGATCGACGTGAAGAGCGCGTTCAACCCCTTCCAGCCCTCTTTGTGAATATCGAAAAGCGGCGCCACGTCCGGGTGTGGATTCGCAATCGTGCGGTAATCGAGCAGTGAGACGCGCCAGTCGATCGTGCGATCGCCGTCGTAGTCGTACTCGACGGTGTCCAGAAAACCGTTGTTGTCAGTGTCGGTGTATTTCACGACCTCTTCGACGCGTGGCGCGATCGGTTTCGGAGAAGGCGTCTTGTTGCCGCCGTGGTACTCGCCGTTTTTATCGACGGTCCATGCGCCCCACTCAGCGCCCGCGAGATGCAGCTTTCGATCAAACATGCCGACGTACAATTTGCCGCCGCCGGAATTGTCTTCGTCAAACTCACCGCGATCGCCGAGTGAATCCGCTTGTGGGTGACCCGAGATCCCAGGGCGTTCGCCGGGCGCGACCATAGCGAGTTCAGCGTAGTTGCCGCGACGCCACTTCTTCGTCGAATAGAGATCGATCTCCTTTGGACCACCAAAGCCGTGCATCGGGTAATACATCTCGACACGCTCCCAGCGATGATCGTCGTCGTCTTCGTCAAACACGAAATACATGTTGGCCCAACGAGCTGTGAAGAAACTGTCGAAGCTCTTCTCGTGCGGCATGTACATCAACTCGTCGATCTTCCGCCAATTGTTCCACTCGAAGCACGGATCGAATTTCGGATTACCTTTGAGCGCCGGGTACTTGTGCACAAATTGACGATAGGGAATACCTGGACCACCTGAGCCGCGCAGTGACATGTCGTAATCGGTTTCGTTGCCTTTGGTCGAGTCGTTATCGACATCGAAGGTGGCGAAGGCTTCGCTGAGGACGCCTGATAGATTCGTCATACCTTTGTCGCGCGGCGGAACAGGATCGAGCCAGCGAATCGCCATTTCGCTTGCGCCGTCGTTATCGAAGTCGAAGAAAGCAAAGGGGTTTTCCCAATTCAGCCGCGGGTCGGGCAATGACTGCGGTGGCCGGTGAACTTTGAGAAAAACACCGTCGCCGTTGTAATCGGGAAGCCAGTCGGTTGCGCCCGTGTAACCCCAGTTGTCGTTGCCGAAATCAAACTTGGTCCAATCGAGCCAGCCGAGCACGCCGTCTTTTTCAACGTCAATGAAGACCATCCAGTGCGATTCAGCGGCATTCCAGTTGTCAGTGGTCCATTCGCGTCCTTGAGTGACGAAGGCTTGGAGATCGGCGCGGCCGTCGCCGTCGTTGTCGGCCCATTTGATGTTGATGTCTAGTGCGCTGTCGTAAACTCCGTCTCCGTTTTTATCGATCTGCATCACGTCGGCGACTTGATCGCCGCGCGTGTCGGTTGGGAGCATGTCGCCGTTTTCGTCGAGCCACCGCACGCGTTTTCCATTCCACCAGCGTTCGAGAATGTCGGGTTTGCCGTCTTTGTCGATATCGAGGCGGACGATCTCATCCGACGGTTCCGTTGATTTGAGCGCCGTTTTTCGGAGGTCTGGGACCACGGATGAAACGGATAAGAAAGTAAGAAGGCAAAGGGTTATGTAGGGCATGACGGGGGCTTATAGCACTTCATCTTTGTCGCGAGCAAGAAACTTCTTCTTGATGAGTTGAGCACGCGCGTGTTAAAGACGTGCAGCCATGAAACAGGTTAGTCGCCGCGATTTTTTGAAGACAACGTCGTCTGCTGTCGTTGGTGGAGCGATGCTCGGAGGGTTGTCGATTGCTAATGCAGCAACGGCAGAAGATGAGCCTTCGACTGGGCGACGGTTAAGCCAATGGGAATACCGGCGCGGTAGTTTGGGTGGTCCATGGGAAGCGTGGCGCAAGGTAAATGACGACGCAAACAAATGGACGGCGGTGGAGACTCCACACTGTTTCAACGCCTTCGATGCCGTCGATCCTGATGTGGCTTATTACCAGGGACCAGGCTGGTATCGCACGCGATTTCAACTCGCAAATCCATATCCTTCCGGACGCACGCTTTTGCATTTCGAAGGCGCGGCACAGAAGACCGAAGTCTACGTGCACACGGAAAAGGTCGGCGAGCACGTGGGTGGTTACGACGAGTTTGTCGTGGACATTACCGACGTTGCGAACAAGTACGCGAAGCTCAGTCAGCCGCCGGGAACGGTTCCGGTGGCGGTGATGTGCGACAACTCGCGCGACTTGGAGATGATTCCGTCGAACTTGAGCGATTTCAATCTTTATGGCGGGCTGTTTCGCTATGTAAATCTCGTTTACGTTCCCGCGATTTCGCTCGAACGCGTGCTGATCGATTCAGAAGTTTTGGCGAACGGCAAAGCGAAAGTGACTGTTCGAACGCGGCTGTACAACCCGGGGTCGTTGCCAGAGCCGGTGGAGGTGAGAGTTAGCGTAAAAGATCCGAAGGGTGAGGTAGTTTGGGAGAAGGGATTTGAAAGCATAATTGTGAAACCGGATTTGTGGTCGCCGGATAATCCCGCGCTCTACAGTTGTACGCTCACAATAAATAGCTCGCATGGGCCGATGCGCGTCACCGAACGCTTCGGTATTCGATCGTTCGAGTTTGTCAAAAACGGTCCCTTCAAACTCAATGGCGAACGACTGCTTATTCGCGGCACACAACGCCACGAAGATCACGCGGGCGTCGCCTCAGCGATGACGGAAGACCTGATGCGCAAGGAGATGCGTCTCATCAAAAACCTCGGCGCAAACTTCGTGCGTCTCGGTCATCATCAGCAATCACGCGTCGTTCTCGATATGTGCGACGAACTCGGACTCTTAGTCTGGGAGGAAATTCCGTGGTGTCGCGGCGGACTCGGTGGCGAGCGATACAAGGAACAGGCGCGACGCATGTTGCGCAATCTAATCGATCAACATCGCAATCACCCGTCAGTGATCATCTGGGGACTTGGTAATGAAAACGACTGGCCGGGCGACTTTGAAGAGTTTGATAAAGAGAAGATTCGCGCGTTCATGATCGAGTTAAACACGCTCGCGCACAGTCTCGATCCTTCACGCAAGACTGCGATTCGCCGCTGCGATTTCTGCAAAGACGTGGTTGACGTTTACTCGCCGTCGATCTGGTCCGGCTGGTACCAGGGTCGTTACACCGAATACCGATCTCGATCGGAAACTGAAATCAAAAAAGTGGATCATTTTCTACACATGGAGTGGGGCGGCGACAGTCACGCGCGCCGCCATTCGGAAGACGTGGACCGTGTGCTGGCGAAGTACGTCGCGGGCGAACCGCCCGACGAACGTGGTCTTGAGTTTCAGTTGACGGGCGGCGTGAACAAAGCGCCGACCGACGGCGATTGGTCCGAGACTTACATCTGCAACCTGTTTGACTGGCACTTGAAAGAACAAGAAACTATGCCGAATCTCGCAGGTAGTGCGCAGTGGATCTTCAAAGACTTCGCGACCACTCTGCGACCAGGCAATCCAGTGCCGCACGTCAATCAGAAAGGCTTAGTCGAGCGCGACTTCACGCCGAAGGAAGGCTACTTTGTTTTTCAGTCGTACTGGTCGCGCGTGCCGATGGTCCATATCTACGGACATTCGTGGCCGGTGCGCTGGGGAGCGAAGGATGAAGCGAAGCTGGTAAAGGTCTATTCAAATTGTCCGGCGGTTGAGTTGTTTGTTAATGGAGTGTCGGCGGGAACGAAGAAGCGAAACAGTCAGGAATTCCCCGCGGCTGGTTTGCGTTGGCTCGTTAAGTTTCGAGAAGGGGAGAACGTCGTTCGTGCGTTAGCGAAAGACAAGACCGAACTGACGGACGAAGTAAAGTTTCTTTATCAAACGGCACGGTGGGAAAAACCC
>DASZDV010000209.1:0-5942 GCA_035941575.1 Pyrinomonadaceae bacterium | reverse complement strand
CGGCGGCACATCGGCATTCACCGCAACGATGTAGTCGGCCATGCTGCTGTTAATGGGAGCACCGTTCTGCGGATCGTAAGAGGTGTGCTCCAGCAAGGCCATACCGATCCCCATTACAACTCCGCCAACGATCTGATTCCGGCCAGCGAGCGGATTAATAATGCGGCCCGCATCCATGACGGTCACAACGCGGCTGACGCGCAACCGTGCGATCTCCGGTTGCCATGTCACCTCAACGAAGTGACAACCAAACGACTGCGTCGAAAACTTGGGCGCCGGATTACCGAAGGTGGCTTCAGATTTCCCGCTGCCGGAGACCACGCGCAGGTTGGCACGACGTAGTATGTCAGCGAACGGCACTCCTTTGCTCGCACCGTCTTGCTTCACAAAGACTCGGCCATCCTGGAATGCCAAATCTTCCGGTTTGCGATTCTCGAATGGGGAACGAGGCGTCATCACAGCGACATTCAACAGAGCCGAAGAGGCGCTATCGGCTGCCGCCAACACGGCGGGAACGACAGATGCTGTTGCCATCGAGCCGCCTGAGGTTGGTCCTTCTGGCAGCGCGGTATCGCCAAGCGCTACTTCTATCTTGTCGAGAGGTATACCGGTTCTCTGCGCGACGAGTTGCGCGAGAATAGTGTACGTGCCAGTGCCGATATCCTGCGTGGCAGAGGCGACGCGGGCCGTTCCATCGTCGCGCAGTTGCACGCTTGCCGCGGCAGGAAATCGTGCGGCGATCCACGAGCATCCGGCCATGCCCCAGCCCAACGTCAGGCCGTCGCGCTTCATCGACCCTACTTCCGGTGTCCGCTTGGACCAGCCGAACTTCTGCACGCCGAGTTCGAAGCACTCGATCAAATGCCGCGATGAAAACGGAATGCCCTTCGATTCATCGATCTTCGGTTCGTTGAGAATGCGGAGCTTTACCGGATCTATCTTGAGTTGATCGGCCAATTCATTCATCGCGGACTCAGTCGCGTAGAGTCCCGGTACCCGCCCTGGACCGCGCATGTCTGCCCCCGCACCAACGTTTCGCGTCGCACGGCTGAAAGCGACGCGAAGGTTGGGAACGCTGTATTGGAACGCGGTGGCCTCGCCGCAATCTTCGTGGTAAGGGTCGAGAACTGATCGGTGATAAAGGTAGTCGTGTTGAAGTGAGACGAGTTTGCCTTCACGCGTGGCGCCGATGCGCACACGCTGCTGTGTAAGCGGTCGATGACCTACGGACTGAAACATCATTTTGCGGCTGAGCACCAGTTTCACCGGTTTGCGTAACTGCCGTGCCGCGGCTGCCGCGAGCGGACAATGACTCCATGGCCAGAGCTTGCCGCCAAAGCCAGAGCCAACGTAGTGAGTAATCACCCGTACGTTCTCCTTGGGCAACCCGAACATCTGCGCAAGCACGCCGCGGAGGTTGACGACTCCCTGCGACGATTCGTACAGCGTCAAGGTTTCACCCTCCCAGATCGCGGTGGTGGCGTGCACTTCCAACGGGTTATGCGTCTCAGCCGGCGTGACATATGTTTGGTCCAGCTTGATCGGGGCGCTCGCGAACGCCTTCTCGACATCGCCGCGCTTGCTTTCCGATCGTTCGGCTGGACCATAAGTTGTAAGAACGACGTCTGGATCCTCGTCCGCTTCAAGATGAGCCTCGACGTTCGGTTTCTCCTTAGCGTACGTCGCACGAACCGCGTCGGCAGCAGCCTTCGCTGTTTCGAACGTGTCAGCCACTGCCAGCGCGATGTACTGACCGTAGTATCGAATCACGTTGTCTTCAAACGGCGGACGCCGTTCGTTGGTGACGCCTTCGAACCCGGGTCCGAAAGTTGAGCGGTATATTGGCCCGATGTTCTCGCGATGAAAGATCGCGCGGACGCCGGGCATTTTCTCGGCCGTGCCGGTGTCCAGTTTGAGAAGTTTGCCATTCGCGATCGTCGCCTCAACCGGCACCGCGTACAGCATGCCGGGAAAGTGGAAGTCGGAAGTGTATTGCGCCAGTCCGCTTACCTTGCGTGGACCGTCCACGCGAGGAGTATCTCGACCAACTGGAGAGGTGGAAGATGTTTCCGGGATTGTCATGTTTACTCCGTCGACTTAACTCATCGAAGCCATCTTTAGCGCATGTGTCAGGCAGCGCTTGGCCAAGTCGATCTTGAATTTGTTTTCGCTTTGCGGTTTGGCGTCCCGCATCGCTGCTTCTGCAGCATTCCGAAAGTTGGTTGAGTCAGCGGACTTACCGACCAGAGCTGCCTCGGCCTCTGGTGATCGCCATGGTTTAGTGCCCACGCCGCCAAGAGCAATGCGAGCTCGTGTCACTTTACCGCCGGCGATTGTGATGACAACGGCGGCCGATGCTAATGCAAACTCATACGACGCTCGATCGCGAAGCTTCAGATAAACCTGCTTGCTTCCCGCGATGGGACGTGGCAGCGTCACGTGCGTGATCAGATCACCCGGTTCGAGCACTGTTTCGCGATTTGGTGTGCTGCCAGGCAAGAGGTGAAAGTCACCGATTGGGATCGCACGTGAGCCTTTCGATCCTTGTACGTGGATGGTCGCCTCTAACGCCGCCATCGCCACACACATATCCGACGGGTTGGTCGCTATGCAGTGTTCGCTTGTGCCAAGGATAGCGAGCGTGCGGTTGCTGCCGGTGATAGCGGGGCAACCCGTTCCAGGCTCGCGCTTGTTGCAGGGCATCGCCGTGTCGCGGAAGTACACGCACCGCGTTCGCTGGAGCAGATTGCCGGCCGTCGTCGCCATGTTGCGCAGTTGTGCTGATGCGCCGCTCAGAATAGCCTGCGACAGCACGGCGTAATCTCGCTGCACTGTGGCATGGTTAGCGAGATCCGAATTGCGAACCGTAGCGCCGATCTTCAATCCGCCGTCAGGAGTGGTTTCGATCTTGTCGAGCGGCAAGCGGTTGACGTCAATCAGCCGCGAAGGTGTTTCGACGTTCAACTTCATCAAATCGATTAACGTCGTGCCGCCGGCAACGAACCGCACGTCCGCACCCTGCTGCGCTGTTTTCGCTTTCGCGGCCCCGGCAATCGCCCCAGCGGAATCAGTGGGCCGGCTGAATTCAAAGGTGTGCATCGAAATTGCTCCCCCTGGCATTAAGCCTTCTTGCGGACTTGCTGAATCGCAGCAACGATATTCGGATAGGCGCCGCAACGGCAGATATTACCGCTCATCAGTTCCTTCACCGACGCGTCATCTGGACCACACGGTTCCTTGAGCAACGCAACCGCCGACATGATCTGGCCTGAAGTACAATAGCCGCACTGGTAACCGTCATGCGCAACGAACGCGGCCTGCATCGGATGCAATGCTTCGGGTGTACCCAGTCCTTCAATGGTTGTGATCTCTTCGCCGTCGTGCATCAAAGCCAAAGTAAGGCATGAATTCACACGCCTGCCGTTCACATGCACTGTGCATGCACCGCATTGACCGTGATCACAGCCCTTCTTCGTTCCGGTAAGCGCAACCGTCTCACGAATACAGTCCAGTAACGTCGTGCGCGGATCGATGCGAAGCTCGTGGTCCTTGCCGTTAATGCGTAGCGTGATCGGGACAGAGCCCTCGATGTTTGGCCTTGCACCGGCCGCAGCCGAGTCACTCTCACCGGCAGCGCTATTCGCGAGCGCCGGTACGTACGCCGCAGCCAAACTTGCTGCCACACTACTTCCAGAGGTCAAAAGAAACTTGCGTCGGGTGGGACTTGGCGGACGCGATTGGAGATCGTCGTCTGACATAAGGCCTCCGTTCGACTTAAAAACTCTAGTTGAAGTTTCCCGTACTATACACCAAAGTATCGATTGAACGCGTGGTATCGTGCGATTGAATACCAATACCAAGGTGTAATGCGCTGAGAGGCGAAATGTTGAACTCAGAAGCTCCTTCATCGCCACCGCCCGGAAGTTCTCCCAGCGAGATGTTTCCGGTCCTGACCTCCGTCCAACAAGCTCGCGTCCTCGCACATGGCCAACGCCGCACCAGCGAACAGGGCGAGATCGTTGTCGAGCTTAACCAACATGTAACAAAAGTCTTCGTTGTAGTGACCGGGCAATTGCACATCCTCCGGGTCGAAAACAATCAGGAGCGCGTCATCGCCATTTGCAATCCCGGCATGTTTACCGGCGAACTAACTGTCCTCTCGGGCCGTCCTGGACTCGTGCGCATACGCGCCACGCAAAAGTCAGAACTCATCGAGATCGAGCGCGAGGCATTGCAGGCCCTCGTCGAGGCTGATAGCGAACTCAGTGACATCTTTCTGCGAGCTTTCATCCTGCGCCGTCTGGAATTGATTGCTCGCGAAGTTGGTGACATCGTTTTAATTGGCTCCAGTCATTCGCTTGACACTCTTCGCATCAAGGAGTTTCTGACTCGTAATTACCAGCCTTATTCCTACATCGATCTCGAACATGATGCTGAGGTTCAGGAAATATTCGATCGCTTTTCTCTGTCGACTGATGACCTGCCCGTTGTGATCTGTCGCGGCACCGCAGTACTGCGTAATCCAACCAATCAGGAAATCGCGGGCTGTCTCGGATTCAATGAAAAAATCGATCAAGCGCGTGTCCGCGACCTAATCATCGTCGGCGCTGGACCAGCAGGACTGGCAGCGGCCGTCTATGCAGCATCTGAGGGACTTGATGTCCTGATGGTCGAATCAAATGCTCCCGGCGGCCAGGCCGGAGCCAGTTCGAAAATCGAAAACTATCTTGGCTTTCCTACCGGCATATCGGGACACGATCTTGCGGGCCGCGCTTACACGCAGGCGCAGAAGTTCGGCGCGCAAATCTTGATTGCTAAGGACGCGAAGGGCCTCGCTTGTGATCGCCAACCTTATGCGGTGTTGATTGGTGACGTACAGAAAGTTGCGGCGCGCACCGTGGTCATTGCTTCAGGTGCCCAATACCGAAGACTCCACTTGGAAAATCTTTCGAAGTTTGAGGGCGCTGGTGTCTATTACGGGGCGACGCATCTGGAAGCGCAGTTGTGTGGCGGTGAAGAAGTAATCGTCGTGGGCGGCGCCAACTCTGCCGGTCAGGCGGCGATCTTTCTCGCGCAAACAACCAGACGAGTTTATATGCTGGTCCGATCTTCTGACGGGCTGGTCAAAACAATGTCACGCTATCTCATACGGCGGATCGAAGAGACGCCGAACGTAGAACTTCACACGAACACTGAAGTGGTTGCGCTGGAAGGACACGATCACCTGGAGAACGTAACCTGGCGAAATAATCAAACTGGACAGACTGAGTCTCGCAACATTGCCCATCTCTTTTCCATGACCGGCGCGGAGCCGAACTCTGCCTGGCTCGAGGGTTGTGTCGCGTGCGATCAGGCTGGGTTTATCAAAACTGGCTTAGATCTCACGAGCGAAGACTTGGCGAAAGCCAAGTGGCCTCTGAAGCGTCCGCCCTATCTTCTGGAAACCAGTTTGCCGGGGGTGTTCGCAGTTGGAGATGTTCGTGCCGGGAACGTGAAGCGAGTAGCATCAGCCGTCGGAGAAGGTTCGATTGTCGTGTCGTTTGTGCACCAGGTACTCTCTCAGCAATGAACGTTTAGACAGTCTCTGATAATAGCGACAGGGTTGGTGGTTCACGCCAACCCCGGCAGAGAATCTTAGCGTCGAAACTTCATTGGCACACTGAACAGAATCGCATTCTGAGGTTTTATCGTCAGACGATAAACCGTCTGCGGAACGGGATCATCCTGGGTCAACTCAGTCGCGGCGTTCGACCCGGCCGCCTGTTCTTTCTCGGTCATGATGGCGCCCGCGCCATCAGCCATCTCAAATTTGGTCGTGGCGACGCCCCATTGTTTTTCCCATGACTCGAGCTGTTGTCGCGGCAATTTGATGCTACGCGGCCCGAGCTGTTGCGGATCGATCAGAGGTTCGGATGCTACGATTATCGTTACCAGCTCACCCA
>DASZDV010000208.1:0-12743 GCA_035941575.1 Pyrinomonadaceae bacterium | reverse complement strand
AGCAGCCGGCTTTGAAATCCTATTTTTGCGCCGCAGGAGGCAAGGTGTCCGAAGTTAATGGAATACTCTTCATGATTCAGGTGGTAGCCCTGCATGGGATACATGTGCTCCGCTCCGTATTCCGAGACGATGAGCGTACCGCCGGGAGCCAGATGTTTCCATGCTCGTTCGATGAAACGAAAAGCGCCGGCGTTAACCACGAATGAATCAGGCGCATCTTTGTGGAAGAGATCATACTTCTTCAGATATTGGGCGCCGTCTCCTTCCCACTCGTTCTTGTTGTTACGCCGAACCGGTGCGACTGGAAAATCTGCGATAACTTCGTTGGAGATGATCAGGTCAAAGGTGTGGCCCGGAAGATTAAACTCTGTCGCATCCTGTTGGAAGTGCCTGTCCTCAGAGAGAAACTCAGACAAGGTTTTTCGTTGGTTCTCCATCAAGACAGGTGACAGATCAAGTATGTGGTAATTGACGCTGGAACCATTCAAGCCCGCCGCTTGTTTTATGAACGACCGCGCAAAGCTGCCCGTGCCTCCGCCAACTTCCAACACGTCAAGACGTCGCGAGTGGTCCAACAACGGAACTACTTCCGGTCGCAGCGTAGAAAGACAAAAACGCGAACCATAATCGAGTCCGCCGAGCGCTTCGTGAGGAAAGCGGAAACAATGATTTAGTGTGGGCTCGATCACGTCGAATTCCCATCCCGCATCTTCAATCCGCTCTAAATGGAAATCGATGATGGACTCACGCGAGCTCTCAGAAAGCGGTTGGTCCCATCTTTGGGAGTGGTAAAAATTTCGCGGGACCATATTGACCCACGTAAAGGGATGGGCCAAGTCTTCACGCCGCCTGGTAAATTTGATGAGCTGTCGTTCCTGGGTGGTCAGGAAATCTATTGCTGCTCTGAATTCAGAATCCTCCAAGATGTTGACGTCGGGAATGCCTTCGCGGAGCGCGCTAAAAAGCTCCTGGAGCGTTAGAGTGCCGTCAGCCATCGACAGTATCTCGGCAATCAGCGAAGGCAATTTCTCTTCAATTACCGGCGGCAGTTCGTTGTGTCTTACCGAATAGATCCGATGCTCCATTGAATTTCGCACCACAATCCATTCTCCGGTTTTCGAACGATAGGAGACGGCGGGATTCTGGATAGGGCGAGCGACATATTGATCGAGCAACGGACCCAAAGGATCGAAACCCTCCGGGATCAAAAACTCTTTCTGACAAAGTTGCTTGATTTCGTAGTGGTCCAGGTCTGCTTCGCCTAATGAAATGCGGTTTCCTGGTTCAGAGGAATGCAAAAAAGAGAGAATCGGCGCACTTGGTTCGAGTATCTCGCCCGTTAACCGATGAAAGATGCCGCGATGAACAACACCCGGAAACAATCGATTCTCGATGAAACTGATATAAGGGCTTAGCCGATAGGTAGGCATGAGTTCAACTTGTAGCAGGAACCCATTTCATTTCCAAATACGCTGTTTCGTCGCCCGTTTTACAGAATCCCAAACGCTCGTATAGTCGCACCGCTGGAGATGACGCTACGACGTGTAGCCGGATGGACTTGCCGGCCGACTCAGCTTCCTCCATTAAGTTCCGAATCAAACGACTCCCGATACCAGCGTTTCTATATTCCGTTAGAAGAGCAATGTCTCGCAGCAATATCCCCGATTCATTTCGGTCAACGAGCATTCTGCCAACCGGCTGCCCGTTCAAAAGGATGATTCGACTGTCTACTCGGGGGTACGAACTTTCGCGCGCACGAAACTGCATCGTGATAAAGGCTCGCTTTTGATTGTCATCCCAACCTACACCTTCGAGCTCTTCCTTACGCGTGCTGGCGTAGACCTCCAACAAAAACGGCTCATCATCGGGCGTCGCCTCGCGCAGGAAGAGGTTAGGTGTTTTGTCTTGCATCCGTCAGGTTTAAGTTTCGCATCAATCGATGTAGATAATTGGGATGAATTCTCAACAAACGCGCGGCTTCATTGTAATCATTCTGGGCCTGCTCGAGCGCGCGTAACAGGATCTCTTTCTTACTTTGCACTACCGCATCGTGATAACCGTTTGCGGGTTTCTCCGTCAGTTCAGTTTCCAGCACTGCTTCAGGCAAGTCTTCCGGCAGAATCCAATCAGTTGTGCCCAGTACGATCGCGCGCTCAATCGTGTTCTCGAGTTCGCGAACATTACCGGGCCAGTCGTACGCAAGCAAACACGCGCGAGCCTCGGGTGAAATGCCTTTCAACCTGCGATTACACATCGCGCCGTATTTCTCGACGAAGTAACTAGCCAACAACCTGATGTCCTCGCGGCGTTCTCTCAGCGGCGGCATTTCCAACGAAACAACATTCAAACGATAGTAGAGATCGTGACGAAAGCTTCCCGCTGCCATAGCGTCTTCGAGGTTCTTGTTGGTCGCAGCCAGCACGCGCACGTCCACTTTGATCGTCAACGTTCCGCCAACGCGCTCAAACTCAAGTTCCTGCAACACGCGCAGCAGCTTCACTTGCAACGCGGGCGTGAGTTCACCGATCTCGTCGAGAAAGATTGTTCCTCCCGTGGCGATCTCGAGCCTGCCTTTCTTCTGCGCGATCGCGCCGGTGAACGCTCCTCGTTCATGACCAAACAGTTCGGTTTCCAACAACGATTCCGATAGCGCGGCGCAGTTCACTGCCATAAACGGTTTTTGCGCGCGTTTACTGTTCCGATGAATTGCACGCGCGGCGAGTTCTTTCCCGGTGCCACTCTCGCCGCTAATCAGCACGGTCGCATCCGTGGGTGCAAGCTTCGAGATGAATTGATAGACGCGCTGCATTGCGCCGCTCTCGCCGATCATGTTGTGTTCGATGTTGACGTCGGCGAGAAGACGTTCGTTCTCTTTTTCCAGCCACTCAAAGTGACGCGCGTTTTCGATTGCAACTGCAGCGATGGCGGCGATCGCCGTTACGAGTTGTAGGTGGTCCTTGTTGAACTTGTCGCGTGAGAGTGTGGTGTCGAGATATAGCACGCCGAGTTTGCGATCGATCATCACGAGAGGCACGCACATCACTGAATGTGCGCGTGTTTCGATAAAGCTCTCAGTTGCGAATGTGCCTTCACTGGCTGGGTCGCTCGCGAGCACCGCGATGCCGTCGCGTAATACCTGCTGAACGAGTGTTCGGCTGACATTAACCGGTTGATCTTTCCCCTGCTTCCGATCGAGTCCGAAAACGAAGCTGCCTTCGAGTGACTCGCCTTCGGTTAACAGGATCGCGCCGCGTTGAGCCGGTACGACTTCGAAGAGTAGTTCAAGCAGGCGTTCGAGTAGTGACTCGAGTCCGCGAATCGCGTTGATGGCGGTGCTGACTTTCATCAACGCGCTTAAGTCGCGGGCCATCTGATAAACAGCATCGTCAAGGCGCACTTGTAGCGTCGGGCCCGTTATTACCTGGATCTCACTGAGTGTGACTTCGCTCGATTTCGAAGAGGCCTCGCCTTCCTCTGTAAGAAAAAGAAACTGCGAATCGCCGATGCGAACTCGATCGCCGTGCTCGAGCTGTCGAGTACGAATAGGAACGTCGTTTATGAACGTACCGTTGAGACTCTCGAGATCAGTAATTACAAAACCGCCGTCCGTCTTCTCGATCTTTGAGTGACGGCGCGAGACGGACGCGTCTGCGAGACAAACATGGGCCGCTGTCTCACGGCCGATGATGAGCGCATCCTGCTCGATGGTGAAGATAGCGCCTTTCAGTCTGCCCGAGATGGCTGCGAGTCGAGGCATTTTGAGGAAGAGTCGTAAGTTAAAAACTGCGCCTATGGTACGAGGCGCCAGTTGTTGTTTGGTTTGACGGGAACGGTTTTGTTTCGTTCTACCCAGTCGATAATTAGCTCGCGGATTTCTTCGCTGGAGCGATATACGACTGGGGCGTTCTGGTACATGGTATACCCGCCACCGCCGTTAACGCGATAGTTGTTTGTGGCCAAGCGAAGTTTTCGCGTGGGTGAGAGGGGTTGACCGTGGAACTTGAGGTTCTGAATGCGCTGTCCAACCGGCTTCGAAATGTCGAGATCGTAGGTGACGCCTTCCGCGATATCGAAGTTGTAGGCAGGAACCTTTTCGTCAACGAGGTCCGAGGCAGGCTTGCCCGGAACGTACGCTTTGAAGTATTTCGCGGAGTGTTCCAGCGCGTCTTTGAGTTGTTGTCCCGTCACTTCTAAAACAGCAAGCGTGTTTTCATAAACGTACAGGCCGGCGATGTCGCGCACGCTAACCGGGCCTTTCGCGATTCGCGCTTCGGAATTGAAACTGGCAACCATCGATACGTCTGCCTTGCCGGCTTCAAGCTGCACCTTTTGAATGAGATCGAGAATCGCGGTATCGCGAAACCTCGCGTCTTTTGCAGTCAACTCCTCCGGCGATTGGCCGATCACTCGCGCCAGCCAACCTTGCGTTTCGTTGTCATAGGGCTCGGCGATTTTTACTACATCGGGATCAGGTTCGACGCGATCGTCCGTGGGCAATGTACGAGCTGACTTCGCGTACACGCGCCAACCGCTACTCTCTTTTTGCAAGTAAACATCCGCGCGGGCCAGGTGGCGTCCCCAATAATTCGCCTGAGTGAGAAGGACGCCGTTGATGTAGAGCGACGGCACGTCGCGATGCGTGTGGCCCATGAAGATAACATCGACGCCGGGAACTTCTTTTGCAATAGCAATCGCTTCGTTTTCGTGCGGTACCTGGCCGGGACTTTTCTCGCCGGTACGCAAGTCCTCTCCGAGGCCCATGTGCATTGCGATAACAACCACATCGACTCTTTCTTTATCGCGAAGCACCGGGACCCACTTGCGCGCTTCACTGACCGGTTCGTGAAAATCGAGGCCGGCATAGTTCGGCGGGTTGTCCCAGTTCGGAACGCCCGGCGTCGTCAAACCAAGAATGCCTAGTTTCACGCCCGCGATTTCCTTGACGATGTAAGGCTTGTAATGCGGCTGCTTGTTTGCGACGTCGTATGTATTTGCCGATAGCCACGGAAACTTCGCTTCGCTGCGCGCTTTCTCCAACACCTTCAGACCGAAGTTGTATTCGTGATTGCCGACCGTCATCGCGTCGTAGTTCAACGAATTCATCGCCAGCATCATCGGATCCGGCGGTTGATTGTTCTTGCGGCCATGAAACGATTCCAGCGGCGAACCTTGAATCGTATCGCCCGAGTCGATCAGCAAAACGTTCGGCTGTTCCTTGCGGATTCGCTTGATGAGCGTTGCGACTTTTGCCAGACCGCGGTTGTCCGGTTTGTTTGTGTAGTAGTCGATGGGATTGATATTGCCGTGAAGATCCGTTGTACCGAGAATCGTTATTTGGACGCGCTCGGGCACAAAGCTTCGCGCCACGAGCACGAGCGTCAACAGCATGACGAGCGTCATGAACGAATAGAGGAACGGCGAAAATCTTTTCATCCTTCGTGTGTTCATCTGTTTATCTGCGGCTCACAAAGACTTCAACAGCCGTAGCGCCCTCAATCTTCACCTCGTAGACTGGTTCGAACTTCGATCTAACCGCTTCGAGTTCTTCACGATTCTCAAAATACGTTCGTCCGCGCTGAACGAGAACGTAGACTGGTCCAGGCGCAGTCGTCACGTCAAACTCGCGAGACGAGATCGGCTGTGAGTTCAGATCCGTACGTCCAAACGTTGAGAGATAATAACGGACGACGGCAGGCGTTTCGTGCGCGATAGTCGCTCCCTGTGGCGCGTTGTCGCAAACGTACTTCACAGCCTCACGCAGACCATCGTCGTAAAATTCATCGTGCGGAAAGAAGTAACCAGCCCTGCCGCCGCCGATTGCATTTGTATAGAGCGCGTAATGCGGCGCGTGAGCAAACGCGGTCCACGCCGGAACACAAACAAACAGCACGACTGCAATAGTTGAAATCGCAATTGACGCATGTCGCCAAACCGCGGAGCGTGCGTGCGCCCAACGGACCAAAGCAATCACACCAACCGCGGCCAGCATGTATACAAACGGCATTAATGACAGCGTGTACCTGAGCCACTTACCGCCAATCAACGAGTAAGGAACGATCCAAAACACAAACATAAAGAGCAGAAACGCGTGGCCCAGGTTCCGCCATTGCTTCACAGCCACAAACAGTCCGATTAGAAAAGCCACGAGAGTCATAACCGGGACTTTGATCGCCAGAAAGAGGAGGTAGAAATAGATCGGAGTTCCCCAGAATGGTGAAGCCGACATGTTGTTTTTGTAGAGCTGCCCGGCGAACAAGTAACCGGAGTGAGTCAACAGTCGTTCACCCATGTACGCGTTCATGTACCGCCACACTTCGGGCATCAGCACAGCCGGACTCGCCAACAAAAACACACCCACGATGACGATAAAGAACCAACCCGGCGTTGCACCAGTCGGTTCGTTCGGACGTGCTTTACGCACGTGGAAGTTGTGATGAAAGAGCATGTTGAGGCCGAGATAGTGTGGGAAGTACTTCGAAGCGATCATCAGGCCAAACGACACTGCACTGGCGGCATAGCGCCTCGCGCGCGCTGGCTTGTCGACCGGCGAGATCTGCTTCGCACGGACGAAGAAGTAGAAAGCAAACAGCATGAAGAAAACGAGCAGCGAGTCTTCCTTGCCGATGCGGTTGTGAGTGATCGCGTTGATCCCGAACGCCCAAAAAGCAGCGGCCAGCAGGGCGGTCCAACGGTCGAAAAAAGCGGCCGTCAACAAGAACAAAGGTATCACCGTTATTGCGCCGATGAGTGCGTTTGGTAAACGCAAAGCTGCTTCGTCGCTGTCCAGCGGACCCTTGCGCACCGAGGCCCACATCAGCAGCTTCATGACCATTGGGTGTTCGGAGTTTGCGGAGAAGTCGCCACGCTCGTACGCGTGAATGGCATCCAACTTGTTCATCTCGTCTTCCGCAAAACCAATCGCGCCGAGCTGCGTTACGCGAAGACCGAAACCGAGTATGACCAGTAGCGCGAGAGTGCCAACGATGGACCAATCGAGTGTGCTGACGAGTCCGAGCCTATCAATCCCGAGAACGTTGATGGCCGGACCGGACGAATTGAGCTTTAGGTTCTCAGCCACGGGTAAATCCTGAATCAATACGTGTACCCTGTCGTTGGTAGCTTAGACGAAAATGCTTTATGGTAATAGTCCGCGGGTTCGTGCCGGAGATTGATTGCGATTGACGTGATTTAGCGGCAGGGATTCTCGGTTCGTTCACATGGATAACCTCGTAACTTCCAATATTCGCCAACGACCAATCCGCACGCTCGTCAGCGTTGCGGGCATCGCGCTGGGCGTGAGTTTGGTCATGCTGTTTACGGGTCTGGCTCGCGGCATGTCGAACGACTTGCAGCGCCGCGCCACGAACGTTCGCGCGGAGCTCATTTTTATGCGGCCAGGCGCGGTGCAGTTGACCACCACAACTGCAAATCTCGACACACGGTACGTCGACCGGTTGAAAGCTATCGAGGGCGTAGAGGAAGCGTTGCCGATAATTCGGCATTTCTCACAGGGTTCGAGGGGAATCGGCATCGAGCAGGTTGACGGCGTGGATTGGGACGCTTACGCGGCGATGAACGGGTTGCAGATCGTTGAAGGCCACGGACCGCAGAATTCAAACGAGGTTATCGTTGACGAAACCAAGGCCCGGAACAATAACTTCCACGTAGGCGACACGATCAAACCAGTCGGCACGAAGGAATATCGCATCGTCGGGATTTACGCACCGGAATCAGGCGCGCGCGTCAAGCTATCGTTGGCGGCAATGCAGGAAGCGCTTGAAGCTCCGGGAAAATGCACGTTCATCTTTGTGAAGCTCCGCAATCCGGAGCAGGTTGAAGCAATGGCCAGGCGGATCGATCAGGAATTGCCCGGAAACACGATTCAGCCGACGCGCGACGTGTTCACCAGTTTTGAGAAAAGCATTCCTTACCTTGGTGTGTTTCTGCGTGTGCTCGTCGGACTCGCTGCCGTGGTCAGCGCTCTTGTGGTGATGCTCGCGATGTATACCACCATCACCGAGAGAACACGCGAAATTGGGATCCTGAAAGCGATGGGCGCCTCACGGGGTTACATCGTCGGCATCATCGAAAAGGAAGCGATTTTGATCAGCGTGATTGGTTTGATTGCCGGATTCGCCGTTTCGCTGCTGGCGGGTTACTTGATTCACCGCGCTTACGGGCTCGTGTTCGAATACAGCTGGGCGTGGGCGACAGTGGCCGCGGCAATTGGACTCATCGGCGGCATCCTCGGTGCGTTGTATCCCGCCTGGCGCGCCTCAAACCTCGATCCCGTTAACGCCCTCGCCTACGAGTGATCGCCGGAGAGATTTCTTAGCGACAGGCCTTTTCGCCAGATCAAGATAAGGCCAACGCCACTCCAGAAGATGTCGCGGCCTTTGCGAATAATCGCGAGCGTTTCGCCTATGCCTCTCGCGAACCCTAACACCTTCGACACCTGACCAGTCCCACCTTCATCCACGCCCGCTCGCAGTGGAATGAACTTGAATGCGACGTTGATGATTCGATTCACAGATTCGAGTATGAAGGCCTGTCGTAACGAAGGCATCACCGGACTAATGAACGAGAGTGTCGTGTAGACCTCAACTACGCCGGCCAAGTGGAAGCACATGTCCAAAGCAAAGATTGAAAGGAAACTCCCGCGGTTGCGATCGTAAAAACCGTAGACGCGTTCTTCGAGTGTTTGTGCGCGCGGCGCGATCTTCGCCACCAGGTTCGGAGCTACGCCGTTGCGCCCGAAGAATCGCAGAGTGCCGCTGAGAAATCTTGATTGACTGCGCACCAGCAGGTACACAAGTGGAATGACAATAAGCGTGACGACGAGCGCTCCGATGCTCGCATACCGCAAACCCTTTGGTAGTGCGAAACTCAACAGAAGAGTCGCAGTGCCGAGAAAGATGAACAGCGACACGGATAACGCGTAGAAGATGTTTTCGATCGCCAGTGCCGATAGTCCAACCATCAACGGCACACGATCCTTCACGAACACCGCTTTCGACGGTTCGCTAACGGCCACGCTTACAAACGGGATGATGTTTCCGAGCGCGTCGCCCATGAGGCGAGCGGCGACAGCGTCGCGAAATGGCAAACGATGTGGTTGTTCGACACAGCGTGTCCACGCAAGCGCGCGAACGATGTAACGAGCGCTGGAGATCGCGAGGATGAGAAGGAAACCCGCGCCGAGCCGTTGAATGCCCGCGGTAATTTCGCCGACGCCGGCACGTCGCACGAAGTA
The DNA here is from genome assembly GCA_035941575.1 of Pyrinomonadaceae bacterium. GTDB lineage: Bacteria > Acidobacteriota > Blastocatellia > Pyrinomonadales > Pyrinomonadaceae > PSRF01. Next base: position 3,490 of record DASZDV010000208.1, on the reverse strand, counting down.
GGCGAATAACAGTAGTCCCAGAAGTCCGAATACGATTCCAAGTGGCGCAAATCTGTTGCGACGACTGCGCGATTCACCAGGACGAACCTCCGGACTTTCAACGGCCATCGAGGTACGGTACCACACGCGTCTGTTCGCTTGGCAACAAACATGCCGGATTTGGATCTGTCACAATCCAGCTCTTAACCACAGATAACACAGATTCTATAAAACAATCTGTGTAATCCGTGTATAGGGATCGCAACTAGGGCGCGTTTCAAAGCTGTGGCGCCTTTGCGGGAAACTTCTTTACTCGATTATCATGCTACGTTCACTTTGAGTCCGGCATAATGAGCAATCACAATATGAGTCAATCCCAAGCAGCCCTGGCGCAGTTTTCAGCTACTCCACTCACAACACTTTCTGAAGACGAGACAATGTTTCGCGCCAGTGTGCGCGAGTTCGCGGAAGGCGAACTGCGCCCGCGAGTCGAACACATGGACGAAGCCGCAAAACTCGATCCCGCCATCATCAGTCAGTGTTTTCAACTCGGTTTGATGGGCATCGAAACACCCGAAGAATACGGTGGCGCGGGCGCGAATTTCTTCAGCGCCATTCTCGCTGTCGAAGAACTTTCACGCGTTGATGCCTCTGTGGGCGTTTTTGTCGACGTGCAAAACACGCTCGTTAATAACGCCTTCATCCGTTGGGGTACGAACGATCAAAAACAGAACTACCTGACGCGGCTTGCGAGTGAGCACGTAGGCGCTTACGCGCTAAGCGAACCCGGTTCGGGCTCCGACGCGTTTGCGATGCAGACGCGCGCGGTAGACAAGGGCGATCACTACCTGCTCAACGGCCGCAAGCTTTGGATCACCAACGGCATCGAAGCTGAGATCTTTGTCCTCTTTGCAAATGCGAATCCGGAAGCGGGTTACAAGGGCATCACCGCGTTCATCGTCGAAAAGAGTTTTCCGGGTTTTTCGATCGGAAAAAAGGAGAACAAACTCGGCATCCGCGCGTCATCAACAGTCGAACTGATCCTCGAAGATTGCCAGGTGCCGAAAGAAAACGTGCTTGGCGAAGTTGGCAAGGGCTACAAGATTTCGATCGAAACATTGAACGAAGGCCGTATCGGCATTGGCGCGCAAATGATTGGTATCGCGGCAGGCGCGTTGGAGAGTGCGTTGGCCTACACGGCGGAGCGGCAACAGTTTGGCAAGCCGGTCAATCAGTTTCAGGGCGTTCAATTTCAACTCGCCGAAATGGCGACCGAACTCGAGGCTGCTCGGTTGATGGTCTACAACGCCGCGCGAATGAAAGACGCCGGAATAAACTTCGTGAAAGAAGCAGCGATGGCCAAGCTTTATTCATCGCGAGTCGCAGAGCGTGTCAGTTCGAAAGCGATCGAGCTTTACGGCGGTTACGGTTACGTGAAGGACTATCCGGTTGAGAAGTACTGGCGCGATTCGAAGATTGGAGCGATCTACGAAGGCACTTCAAACATGCAGTTGCAGACAATCGCGAAATTAATCATCGGGAAATGACAAACCGTCTGGAACTCTTCGAACAAATGCTCGCCTCCGATCCGGCAAACACGAGTGTGCTTTTCGGACTCGCTAAAGAGTACGAGAAGGCCGGCCGGTATGACGACGTCATCGCAATTCTCAATCGGTATCTGGAGAAGGTTGATGACGAGGGAAATGCCTTCGGCATGTTAGCGCAAGCGTACGAACGGCTCGGCCAACGCGACAAGGCGCGCGAAGCTTACGAGCGTGGAATCGAAACGGCGCAACGCCATGGTCATCCAGGCATGGCGGAAGAATATCGCATGACGCTGGCTAGTAATTATGAAGACTGATACTAAAGTTCTGAAACTGGTCCGCAAATCGAGCTCATCCGTGCAACCGCTGGAAGATACTGTTCCCGAGCTGCCCCCGAGAGCAGTTCCTACGTCGCTTTCCAAGGATCAGCAATTACCGGATCGCAAGCTGCTGCTCGAGATGTATCGCACGATGTATCTCTCGCGAAAGCTCGACGACAAAGAGATCCAGTTGAAAGGTCAAAACAAGATCTTCTTTCAGATTAGCGGCGCGGGACACGAAGCAGTGCTGGCGGCGGCGGGCGTGGTGTTGAAGCCTGGTTACGACTGGTTCTATCCGTATTACCGTGATCGAGCACTCTGTTTGCAACTCGGAATGACACCGCTTGAACAACTGTTGTCGGCGGTGGGCGCGGAGGCCGATCCGAATTCACACGGCCGCCAGATGCCTTCGCACTGGGGCCACAAAAAACTCAACATCGTTTCGCAGTCGTCGCCGACAGGGACGCAACTCCTGCAAGCCGTGGGTTGTGCTGAAGCCAGTTACCGTTTTCACCTGATTCCGGAATTACGAGAACGGATTAAGGGTTTTCACGAAGACGAAGTCACTTACGTTTCACTCGGCGAAGGCACGAGCAGTGAAGGCGAGTTTTGGGAAGCGCTGAATACTGCGTGCAACTTGAAACTGCCGGTCGTGTTTCTGGTTGAAGACAACGGCTACGCGATCAGTGTTCCCGTAGAAGTGCAAACGGCCGGTGGCGACGTTTCCCGACTCGTCGAAAGTTTTCCGTCACTCTACTTGCAGCGATGCGACGGTACCGACGCGATCGAGTCGTTGGAAACGATGCGGCGCGCCGTTGATTACTGTCGCCAGCGCAAAGGACCGTCGCTGGTCCATGCGAAAGTTATCCGTCCTTATTCACACTCGCTATCTGACGATGAAAAGCTTTACCGGCCTGACGAAGAACGTGCGACGGACGCCGAACGCGATCCAGTCAAGCGCTTTGGCGCATTGCTGATCGACTCGGGCGTTATCGATCAGGAAGGCTTGCAGCGAATCAAAGACAAAGCCGATCGTGAAGTAAACGAAGCAACGGATGCCGCGCTCGCAAGTGCTCAGCCGAAACAGGACACGGCGACCAAGTACGTCTTCTCGCCTGACGTGGATCCAACCTCGAAAGAGTTTGATACTGAAGACGACCTTCAGCTTTCGGGTAATGCGGGCACGATGGTCGATTTGATCAATCGTTGTTTGCACACTGAGATGGCGCGTGATCCGCGCATCGTCGTGTTTGGCGAAGACGTCGCGGATTGTTCGCGCGAGCAGTATCTCGAGAGCGTCAAAGGCAAAGGCGGTGTTTTCAAAGTCACTGCTAATCTGCAACGAAACTTCGGCAGTGCGCGCGTCTTCAATTCACCGCTTGCTGAGGCAAACATCGTCGGTCGCGCGATCGGCATGGCGACGCGCGGACTGAAGCCCGTCGTTGAGATTCAGTTCTTCGATTACATCTGGCCCGCCATGCACCAGATCCGTAACGAGCTTGCATTGCTGCGGTGGCGTTCGGGAAACGAGTGGAAAGCGCCGATGGTAATGCGCGTACCAATCGGAGGTTATTTAAAAGGCGGCGCCGTCTACCACTCGCAGTCGGGCGTATCAACGTTTACTCAGATACCCGGCCTGCGTGTGAT
>DASZDV010000207.1:0-2961 GCA_035941575.1 Pyrinomonadaceae bacterium | reverse complement strand
CTTCCAACCTTCATGCCCGACGGCTCAAATAACCCAGAGTCCACGAAAACAGATCAGCTCCCTGACTTTATCGCTCATTATCGCATCTTGCGCAGACTGGGCAAGGGAGGGATGGGCGAGGTCTTTCTTGCTGAGGACACCAAGCTACACAGCCGCAAAGTCGCACTAAAGGTTCTACCCACCGAGCTTACACGTTCCGAAAGCCGCCTGCGCCGCTTCAAACAGGAAGCCCGCGCTGTGCTGGCGTTGAACCATCCGAACATCCTCACGGTCTACGAGATCGGCGAAGCCAACGACAGCTATTACATCGCCACTGAATACATCGAAGGTGAAACACTGCGCTACTGTCTCCACCGTGAGCCGCTGCGACTCGACGAGGCACTTGGCGTCGCGATCCAGGTCGCAATGGCACTCGAAGCAGCTCACACGGCGGGTATTGTTCATCGCGACATCAAGCCCGAGAACATCATGCTCCGCCAGGATCGCTTCGTACGCGATCGCTTTGTGAAGGTACTCGATTTCGGTTTAGCGAAACTCACCGACCGCGAGAGCTCTACAACAGACCCCGAAGCCGTCACCATTCCGATCACGGAGACGAATCCCGGAATCGTGATGGGCACGAGCGGATACATGTCACCTGAACAAGCACAGGGCGACACCATTGACGCGCGCTCAGACATTTTTAGTTTGGGCGTTGTGATGTACGAGATGATTGCCCGCGAACAGCCGTTCAAAGGACGTACTGACAGTCACACCTTAGTATCGATCATCGATCACGAGCCTCCGCCGCTCTCAGACCACGTACCCGACGTGCCGCGACAGTTAGAAAGAATCATTTGCAAGGCATTAGCGAAAGATCGTTTCAAGCGCTATCAGACCGTTACAGATTTAAAACTCGATCTCGAACAGTTGCGGGACGAGGTGCGCATTGAGAGTTCAACAGGCGCCTCGCTGCGCCGCGAATTGGAACCGTCATCGGCAACGAGCGTGATCCATTCCGCACCAACGCGGACGAGGTCACAGATGGAAACTGTTACGGATGCGCCTGTTCACGTTTCGAGTGAAGCGAAGAGTTCGCTGCCGAGACACAGCAAATGGCTGCTCTTATCGACGTTCGGCCTCGTGTTGTGTGGACTGATCGCCGCAGCAATCGTTTACTTCATTCGCAGTCGTGCGCCAATCAATTCGGTGGCAGTGCTTCCATTTGTAAACGACAGCAAGGATCCCAACATCGAGTATCTCTCAGACGGCATAACGGAAAGCATCACCAACAGTCTTTCTCAGCTTACTGAACTGAAAGTGATGTCGCGCAACGCAGCGTTCAGGTTCAAAGGATCGAATCTCGATCCGGTTGACGCGGGACGAAATCTCAACGTCGGCGCGGTGTTGACCGGCCGTTTAGTCAAACTCAACGATCGATTCGTGATTAAAGCAGAACTGATCAAGGTCGCGGACGGATCGCAACTTTGGGGTGACGAATACAACAGCAGTCTCGCCGACATCTTCTCCGTCCAGAACGATGTCTCGAAAAAGATTTCTGAGAGTCTGCGTTTGCGTTTGAGCGGCGCGGATGAAGAGAAATTAGCCAAGCGATACAGCCACGACGCGGAGGCGTTCCAGCTTTATCTCAAGGGCCGCTACTTCTGGAACAAGCGCAATGCGGAAGGATTTCGCAACGGGATCGACTACTTCAAACGAGCCGAAGAAAAAGACCCGACGTTTGCTCTCGCGTTCTCCGGACTCGCAGACTCGTATGCGTTGTTGTGTGACATTGGCCTCGCGCGACCGGTAGATGAAATGCCGAAAGCAAAAGCCGCGGCTGAAAAAGCGGTAGATGCCGATCCGACACTCGCCGAAGCTTACACGTCGCGAGCGTTCGTCAAACTTTCGTACGACTGGGACTGGATTGGCGCGCAGAATGACTTTCAACAAGCGCTGAGGTTGAATCCGAAGTATCCGACTGCGCATCAATGGTACGCATCGTACCTCATGCAGATGGGCAAATTCAGCCTGGCGAAATCCGAAATCGAGGAAGCACACAAGCTGGATCCACTTTCGCCGATCATTAGCTCCAATGCGGGTCTCTATTCGTACTACGAACACAACTATGACGACGCGATCGCGAAATACAAGTTGACCTTGCAGAGCGATCCGGACTTTTGGGTAGCACGTCACTACCTCGCGCTGGCTTACGTGCAGAAAGGCATGCACGACGACGCGATCAAAGAACTGCGATCGCTGATTAAAGCGCCGGCTACCGGTCCAGTGCCGGATGAAGTAATTGACAATGAGACAGAAGCGTCGGCCTCACTCGGATTTGCTTATGCGATGGCGGGAAAGCGCGCTGAGGCGCAGGATATAATTCGCAAGCTTCAATCCCTGTCGCAGCGTCGCTATGTTACCGGTCTATATTTCGCGATTGTTTACGCCGGTCTTAAGGACAACGATCATGCGATCGAATACTTAAATAAAGCGTTCGAAGCGCGACATCCCGGGCTCGTCCTCATCCGCATCGAGCCGATGTTTGATTCGCTTCGCTCGGATGCACGTTTTCAGCAGTTGGTGAAGCGTTTCGAACCCATTCCCTAAAGTACCGTCAACAACTCCTCTAGTTCCACCGGTAGTGAACTATTGAACTCCAAACGTTTTCCTGTTTGCGGGTGAGTGAACGCGAGTTTTTCGGCGTGCAGAAAGTGACGCCCAAGATTGCGAACGCGGGCGCGAAGTTGCGCATCCTGGATCGTGTTGTCGCGGCCGGCGCCGTAAGTCTCATCGCCAACGACCGGATGTTTTAGCCACGCAAGATGAACGCGAATCTGGTGGGTCCTGCCAGTTTTCAACTCAACGTCGAGGAGCGTGAAACGATCGAATCGCTGCCGGACGCGATAGAGCGACAGCGCACTGCGCCCGCCTCGCACTACTGCCATGCGTGTCCGGTTTGAAGGATCGCGCGCGAGAGGT
>DASZDV010000206.1:0-4843 GCA_035941575.1 Pyrinomonadaceae bacterium | reverse complement strand
ACCAGCGCGGCGCATGTGAGCATCCAGGCGTTGTCGCCGGAACTCTGAGCCAGCGCCGCAGTTTGTTCGAGTTGCCGTAGACGATCTTCGGTGGTCGGCGCTGTCTGAGCTAACGCTGTTGAGCCTAGAATTAGCAGCATGAAAACTGACGCTAACGCTATGTACCTGGCGTTCGGCCGTTCGTTCATAGAATTGTTTCCTCGTGTTCAGGTGCAGAGACATTGCCACTACAACGCCGCCTCTCCACGTTCACCAGTGCGAATGCGAACGACGTCGTTGATGGGTAGGATGAAGATCTTGCCGTCGCCGAATTTGCCGGTTTGCGCCGACTTCGAAATGGCTTGGACGACCGCATCCTCAATTTCATCAGGAATGATTACTTCAATTTTCAGTTTGGGGATGAAATCGATTTGGTATTCAGCGCCACGATATGTTTCCGTATGGCCAATTTGACGACCATAGCCTTGCACTTCGCTTACAGTCATGCCCTTTACGTCGATCTCGCGCAACGCGTTCTTCACCGCGTCAAGCAGGTGCGGCCGAATGATTGCCTCAACCTTTTTCATTATCTCCTCCTATCGGAGCAATTGTAGTGTTCAGCGCGGTTCACCTTTCGCAAGCGCGCTTATCAGCACTTGCTTCAGATCTTCCATCGAAGCTTGATCCAGCTTCGAGCCATCGGCGCCTGTGACATAAAACACATCAAGGGCGTCGCTCTTTTCGGTCGCGATCTTTGCACACACTATTTCGACGCCAAATGCGGTTAACGTGCGGGAAATCTTAAAAGCCAGCCCATGTTCGTCCGCAGCGCGGACCTCAACGAGAGTTGTTGCTTCCGAAGCTTCATTGTCACAGTCAACCGATACCTGGTTAGTGCGATTTCTGATTAGGACTTGCGGGCGCCGCGGCGCGTGCCGGCTGGTCCAACGATCGACCAAACCGGCCACGTCATGTTCGCCTTTGATTGAAGCTTCAAGCGAATGTTCAATCGTCCGCCGGCGATGACCATCAATTGAACGATGGGTGCCTGCCTGTTGTAGAACAAAACTGTCAAGTGCAATTCCATCTTCACGAGTATTCACTTCAGCGCTCAAGACGTCGATCCCGCTCGCCGCCAAGGTTCCAGCAATGTCGGCAAACAGCCCGTGACGGTCTCGGGTGGAGATGGTTAATTGGGTTGCAAACTCTCCTCTGTCCTGCCAGCGACAAGCGAAGGACTCACTCTCCACTTGCTGCACCAAAACGACATGCGACTCAACTTCTTCAGCAGTGATCGTTTCCAAATAACGAGCCGGAGACAAAGCAAAATGTCGCTCAATCTCGCTGATCGAGACCGTGCCCGCTAGGCGTTCGATTACCCGCTCCTTGATTTGCTGAAGATCATCTTGAATAGCCAGAGCTTCGCCAGTGAAGACGGCGCGTGTGCGCGTGTAAAGCTGTTCCAGTAGCGTGGCTTTCCAATCACTCCAGACGCTGGGCCCGACTGCGTTCAGATCTGCGTAGGTGAGCACAAACAGCATATTGAGAACATCCAGGCTCCCCACTTGTGACGCAAAATATTTCGCCACACGCGGTTCGCGAATATCGCGTCTCTGCGATAGATGGGCCATCAATACATGGTACTTGACGAGTTTAACGACTTTCGTAGCTCCTTCGGAATCAAGACTGAGCCGCTCACAAATGCGCTCGGCAATTCGAGCACCGCGTGGAATATGGCCGGACCCACGGCCCTTGCCGAGGTCGTGCAATAAGAGCGCGAGGTAGAGTAATCGCACATCCTTGATTTCCTCCAAGGCCGCGCGCAGGCTGGAAAGACTCGCCTCGCGATTATGCAGAGCGTCCAAGGCTTCAACCGCGCGTAGCGTGTGCTCGTCGACAGTATAATGATGATAGAGATCGTGCTGAATCAGCATACTGACGCGATCGAACTCCGGCAGATAGCGCCCGAGCAAACCTGTCTCTTGCATCAATCGCAGCGTGTGCCCGACACGTCCACGCTGTCCTAACAGCTCGAGAAAACAATCCGCTGCTTCGGGCGACTTGCGAAAGTTTGCATCTACGGCCGCCAAGTTACGTCTGATGATGGCCGATAATGAGGGGCTGAGCCCGACGGTGTGGGCCTGAGCCAAAGCCGCAGCTTTGAAAGATAGTAGAGGATTTTCTGCGAACAAATGCGGGCTGCCGTCGAAGTGCAAACGCCAATCCTTCAACGAGAACATTTTGTCCACTCGCCGTGCTCGCAAGGTGCTAAACCAGCCTCCGGATCGCTCAAGCGGATCGACGACGCGGCCGAATAATGACTCGCTGAAATGATGGACTTCGCGCGCCTGCCGATAGTAATCCCGCATGAACTCTTCCGATGCTTTCAAATGCAACGACGAGCTGTAACCTAACTTGCCGGCAATGGTGTCTTGGAGGTCCAGTGCGAGATGATCGGTTTTACGGCCCGCAATCCAGTGCGCGTGATGCCGAACACGCAATAGAAAATCGTAGGCCGCAACGGCCCGTTGATACTGCTCAACTTCAATCAGGTCGTGCTCGAGCACTCCTTCGATCATCTTAGACCCATGCAGAGCGTAAACAGCCCACAGCGCATAATGAAGATCGCGCAGGCCGCCTGCACTGTCTTTGACATTTGGTTCCTGAAGATAAACTGTTGCGCCACGCTTCTGGTAGAGGTCGTCTCGTTCCTTCGTTATCGTCTGCAGCAGAACGTTCTGATTCCTCTCTCGTTCACGATTGAGTGCCTCCAATAAGCGACAATATGAATCGTTGTCGCCTGCAATCAGCCGCGTATTGATGAGTGCCGTCAGGAAGTGTGCGTCAATACGCGAAGCCGGAACGCATTCGGCCACAGCATACGACTTTGAGCCCAGGCTCAGTCCGGCATCCCAGGCCAGGTGTTGGCACTGCTCAATAACGATTGAGGTGTGCGTCGTTGCGCGCGCGGGGCAGAGGAACAGAATGTCGAGATCCGAAAATGGCGCTAGCTCTGCGCGGCCGTAACCACCGATTGCGACGATTGCGAGCTCGCCGCTATGCCCTGTAGGTTTCGCATCTACGGCGATTCTGCACGCGTAACGAAATATATATTGAACCAGCAAGTCGAGCGTGAAGCTGCGTGCGCAAGCAATCCAACGGCCGCTCGCACCTAGACGATCCGCGACTCGAAGCCGCTCATCTTCGAGCTTGAGAAATGTGCGAAATTGCCTCGCAACCGTTTCAGGTCGGGAAGAACTTACAAGACACGCGAACCTGCGTTCCGCATGCGCGCGAACCTTGTCCTGGTGGCGTAACAGCGACGGCGAGTTCGTGACGCGCGACATAAGGTCTGACGGCCGTTCAAGCATACCCTCATTTGAGTGGTCAGCAGTTCCGGCCCGTGTTTTATGTTTAGCCGGCATCTTCTCAGTGCGTCGCGTTGCTTTCCTATCAACTTGAAGTGGCAGGCGATTATACTGTCTATATTACAGCGCAAAATTTAGAACACACGTATGTCTCGGCTCTGGAATGTGGACAATCAAGCAACACGGCTTGAGGAGCTCACCAGTCATGATCGCGATCTGAAGGAAGCTCCCTTGCGCCGCGATGTGCGTTCGCTTGGTCGTCTGCTTGGCGAAGTACTCAAGGAACAGGTTGGCGACCACTTCTTTGCGTCGGTTGAAGAGTTGCGCCTGTTGTTGATTGAGCATCGAGAGTTGCGCCTGCAACCAGAACACGGCGTTGAGAAAGAGCGACGCTTGATCGAACGTGCGGAGCGAATTGTCAGTCGTTTGGATCTTGCTGAAGCGCATCAGATGGCGAAAGCGTTCGCGATCTATTTCGAACTGACGAACCTCGCGGAAACCAATCATCGCAAACGTCGTCGCCGGGCGGCCCAGACATCGCCCGAGTTGCTGGCCCAACCCGGATCATTTCTGGGAACATTGCGTCGGATGCGTGATGCCGGCATCACTCAACAGCAAGCACTTGAGTGGCTGGCGAAAATCGAAGTCATACTTGTATTCACTGCTCATCCAACCGAAGTTGCCCGACGCACCGTGTTATTCAAGCGACGACGTATTGCCGCCGAACTCGAACAATTAGATCGTCTTCCACTGACCGACAGAGAGTCAGAAAAACATGAACAGGCAATCCTTGCGGAGATAAGCGCACTCTGGCAGACCGATGAAGTACGACGCCGTCATCCGACAGTTCGGGACGAAATCAGGATGGGCCTCGATTACTATCCGAGTGTTTTGTTTGAGACGTTGCCAGCGTTGTACGACGAATTGGCCGACGATTTCCGTGAAACCTATGGTGAAGAGTTAGCGGCGAACGCGTTGCCTCGAGTCTTGCGGTTCGGCTCGTGGATTGGCGGGGACCGGGACGGCAACCCTTTGGTTACGCCCGAGTGCACGCAAGACGCGTTGCAAATAGCTCGCCGCACGATTCTCGACTACTACATCGAGCGAGTGAACCAGTTGATTTGGCAACTCAGTCCTTCGACACATCAGGTTCGCGTCTCAATGCAACTCGAAGCAGCACTCAACTCTTATGAGACGAGTGTTTCGGCTCCTGAGCTCAATCCGGAAAGACATCCACCACAAGAAGTCTATCGGCGTTTTCTGGATTATGTGTTAGCCCGTCTGGTCCTGGCTCGAGATGAGCCTAACAACACGAATGCATACAAGAAAGCCGCTGAGTTCGGCGAGGATCTCAGCGTGGCACGTCAAAGTCTCTCTGCAAACGGCGGGGAGCGTGTCGCGAAGTTTTTGTTCGATCCTCTGCTGCGCCAGGTAGATACTTTCGGCTTCCACTTACACACGCTGGACCTTAGAGAGCATGCGAGCGTTCACAAACG
>DASZDV010000205.1:0-5511 GCA_035941575.1 Pyrinomonadaceae bacterium | reverse complement strand
ACACTCGGTTTGGGCCAGCGAGCGTTGCGCAAGATTCCTACCGACAGCGACTTTCGCATGGACGCGCGCGCGTTGGCCGCGGCGATCGAACAGGATAAACGTGAAGGTTATTTGCCGTTTTGTGTGGTCGCGACAGTCGGAACTACTTCGACGTCGAGCATCGATCCGGTTCCGGAGATCGTTCCGATCTGCCAGGAGCATATGATGTGGCTTCACGTTGATGCGGCGTATGCGGGCTCTGCTGCGATCGCGCCTGAGTTCAGATCGATTCTTTCGGGCTGCGAACGCGCTGACTCGCTGGTCACTAATCCTCACAAGTGGCTCTTCACGCCGTTTGATCTGTCGGTGCTTTACTGCCGGCACATGGATCTGCTTAAGCGTGCGTTCTCTTTAGTGCCGGAATACCTGCGCACGCCGGAGCAGGAGAAGGTTCGCAGCGGATCGGATTACGGCATTCAACTCGGGCGGCGTTTCCGCGCGCTGAAGTTGTGGATGGTGATTCGTTACTTCGGTCACGAAGGTTTGGCGGCTCGCATTCGCGAACACTGCCGTTTGGCCGATCTGTTTGCGTCGTGGGTGGAAGATTCGAAAGATTGGGAGTTGCTAGCGCCGCATCCACTGGCGTTGGTCTGTTTTCGCGCTTGTCCGAAGGGTGTGGAAGATTTGGATGCGCTCAACGAGCGCGTCATGCATGGTGTTAACAGCAGCGGACGAGCGTTCCTCTCCCACACGCGGTTGAACGATAAGCTCACGTTGCGGCTGTCGATTGGAAATATTCGAACGACGGAGAAGCACGTGCGCGAAGTGTGGGAGTTGTTGAATGAACAGTTGGGGAGGGCAATATAAAAATGAAATCCGTTTACACAGTGCTACTGCTTTTATCCGTATTATCCGTGGCCCAAACAGCCACCGACACTAAAACCTTCAACACGGCCGGCGTCTCCTTCGACTACCCGAACGGCTGGACTTTGCACGACGACACGACTTCGGACGCGCAGCAGTTGACGCTCGCTCGCGCCAATAGCGACATTCAGATCCGCGTGTTTGTTCACAAGGGACGTATCGCCGCTGAGAAGTTTCCCGACGCGAAGAAGGCGTTTATCGATCCTTACATCGCCGCGACAGTGAAACAGTTTGTCGCAATGGGCGCGAAACCCGAGCAGTCGCCCGACACGTCCGAGATCGGCGGCGTTAAAGCGGACGGCGTTAAAGTCACAGCGAACTTAGGCGAACCTGGCGCTGCAAAGATCTATTGGGCAGTCGTGGGCCAGCGCGTCGTGCTCCTGACGATCTTCGGTCCCGATCGTGAGATCAAGCAGTTCACACCGGCGTGGGACATGGTGCGCACCAGTCTCAAGGTCGAAGAAAAAGCCAGCCCCAAACCATCACCAACACCATGAGCTTCAGCGACGTCATGATCAGAACCGCCTTCGTTGCTTTTCTTTGCTTTCTTTTATCCGTGACATCCGTGTCCCAACCACGTCGGATGATAACCCCACCCGATATCCTGCGAGTCTCTAACGTAACCGACGCGCAAATCGCCCCAAACGGCCAATGGGTCGTCTACACAGTTTCGACAGTCGAGGAGGACAAGAACTTCAGCACCTTGTGGCTTGCGCGCGTTGGCCCCGAACCTTTCACGTTCACACCCACACAGCCGCTACAACGCCGTACAGTGCCTTACCTCGATTGGCCCGAGACACGATCAGCACCACAAGCGCTGTTGCCCCCTGGTTTTAGCGGCTCGAATCCACGCTGGTCGCCCGACAGCACTTCAATCGCTTTTCTTTCGCGTCAGGAAGATCAGGATGGACTTTGGGTTGTCAAACTCGACAGGTCACAACCACGATTCATCGCCTCCATTCAATCAACGAACTTCTTCATCACTTACGCAGGCGAACCGTTCTCGTGGTCGCCGGACTCGCGCCGCATCGCGTACATCTCAGCTCGAGCCGAAACTCCGGAGCCATCGCAGAGCGCGCGAAGATCAAACCAACCGGCTCCGAATGACCCCCGCGTCGTCGATCGCATCCAGTACAAATCGCGTACATCGTTCTCCGACACTCGACGAACCCACGTGTGGATAACCGAGGTCGAACGACCGCTGCCGCAGCAATTGACGTCCGGCGCTTTCTACGATCACGCCGTCAGCTTCAGCCCGCGCGGTGACGAGATCGCGTTTCTTTCAAACCACGAACCTGATCCCGACGCGAACAACAACTCCGACATCTTCGTCGTCGATCTCAGCGGTCAAACGCGCCAGCTCACGCAGACGAAGGGCTGTGAGTTTGATCCCGTCTGGTCACCGGACGGCAAGACGATCGCTTATACGGCAACCAGGCGCGACGTCACGACGATCGACAGCGTCGCGGAAGACGCACATCTGTGGGTAATCAACGCTGCGGGTGGTGGCGGTCGCGAGCTAGTAACACAACAGGATCGCCGTGTGCGCGATCCACAGTGGTCGCCTGACGGACGTTCGATCCTTTATCTCGCTGGTGATCGTGGTTACACGACGATCTTCAAAACGAGTGTCGACGGAGGACGGGTCAGCAGGTTTTCACTTTTTGTGCTCGACGATCAACTCGCCGGCGGATTCGATCTGCAAGAGTCGAAGTTTCGCACCGAGTCGGGGTCGCCGCTCGCCGTGGCCCAACCGTTTCAGATCAGCAGTTTCAGTTTTGCTAATCGCTCACAAACTGTGACGCGAGCGGGCGCGGTCGAAACAGCGTTTCCGCTCGCAATCACGCTCGGCACTGCCTTGCGCCCTGCTGAAATCTGGGCTGGTGTCGGAGGGATAGTGCCGATGCGGCGTCTGAGTGCGCACAACGACTCTTTGATTCGATCGCTGCGTCTCGCGCCGCCGGAGGAGATCACCTACGCGAGCTTCGACGGCACGCAGATCCAAGGCTGGCTGATCAAACCTTCCGGTTGCACGAGCGATCGGAAGTGTCCATTGATCCTGAGCGTGCACGGTGGTCCCCACGGCATGTATGGCTGGTCGTTCAATCCCACCTTCCAGGTTTACGCCGCTCGGGGTTATGGCGTGCTCTATATGAATCCGCGGGGTTCCACTGGATATGGACAGAGGTTTTCTGATGGAACTCTGAACGAATGGGGAGGCGGCGATTATCGTGACCTCATGCTGGGTGTTGATGAGGTGTTGCGCAAAAACTCGTGGATTGACGCTGATCGGCTCGGCGTCACTGGCGGCAGCTACGGCGGGTTTATGACCAACTGGATCATCACGCAGACGCCGCGATTTAGAGGAGCCGTTGCTTCAGCCAGCGTCAGCAATCTGATCAGCTTCTACGCTACTTCACTTTATCAGGACCTGATTCACGCCGAGTTTGGCGGTTTTCCGTGGGACAACTTTGATTTGTTGTGGCAGTGGTCGCCCTTGCGTTACGTCCGACAAGCGCAAACGCCGACGTTGTTTCTTCACGGCGAAAACGACAACGACGTGCACATCACGCAGGCTGAGGAGATGTACATGGCGTTGAAACGACGCGGCGTAGAGACGATGCTGGTTCGTTATCCGCGTGAAGGTCACGGCCTGCGCGAACCGCGGCATCGTGTGGACGCACTTGAGCGCACGCTTAACTGGTTTGATCGGTTTGTGAAGATGACGAATTAGCTAAGGAAATCGTCTATTGGCGGTTTTTGTTGCCGGTTGGCTGGCCTGGGGTCGGGGAGGCGCGTTAATATGTGTTGGCGTTGTGATAAAGGATTTCGACCATATCAAGCGGGTTCTGCGTCGTTGCTTACGACTGCTGTGTCCCGCGTGCGGCCAATCGACGATAATGGCGCACCCGTTTCGAATCCGGCATCATTGCCCGTCCTGCATGGCGCTTTTCAAGCGTGAGGACGGGTTTTTTGTAGGTGCGATCCTGGCCAACGTGGTGACGACCGAGTTCGCGATTCTGGTCGTTTGCTTCTTCTGTTTGCTGATCCTGCGTGCGAACTATGAGAGCGTGCTGGTGGTTTTATTCATACTGGCGCTGACTTTCCCGGTCGCTTTGTATCACCACAGTTGGTGCTTATGGCTCGGCTTTGACTACATCGTTGAATCCTTGCCGAAGTACACGCCCTTTTCACGGTATGAGGGTGGAAAGGGACACTAGTACAGACAGGATTCCTCGGAATGGGGTATACTCCCCTAGCTCGCCCGCCCGCTTTTTCAGGCGCTTAGGTCAAAACAAGACTAAAGTAGTCTCGGAGCGATGAGGAGGTTCTCGCACGAGCCGGCGAGTCCAGTTTGTTGATCGTCGATGTGACGGTTTTTGAATTAATCAGGTTGAGAGCACACGCTCCGAGTCTTTGATTACTCGTTTAGCTGTATGCGCTCCCTGTAACAGCATCTCCGGCCTAAAGCGCCCGGCGGCTAGTCAGGTTCTCTGTTGAAAGAAAGAAATTGTTGTCGCGTTGCGCACGCTCGTGATCCGCGCGCGACCAGAGTTGCGCCCCAGTCAGCGCACAGATTCCTATCCATCCGCATAAGGCGCCGCGGAAACTGGTCCCTACCCCAGTTCGGCGGCCGGCCAACCATCCCTAGAAAAGGTAAGCAATGTCAAAACAATTAATCGTGAGCGTCAATGGACGCGAGAAGAAGATTGCGATCATCGAAGACGATAAGGTCGCAGAGTTCTACATAGAACGTGGAGAACAACATCAGGGAATCGTGGGAAACATCTACAAAGGCCGCGTCATGCGCGTCCTTCCCGGAATGCAGTCAGCCTTCGTAGACATCGGTCTCGAACGCGACGCATTTCTTTACGTTTCTGATTTCTTCGATGAAGAAGAAGAGTTTGAAAGAATTGTCATCGACAAATCGAAGAAGGGCACACCCGACGCCGAACACGCCGCTGCCGAAGAAGTCGCTCTCAATCGCGTCGAACGCGAGCAACGCATAGAAGCGACGCAGGAGCGAGCGGAACCATTACTACAAGACTCGCCGGCGCCAGTCGAAGCACCCGAAGCTGTTGAATCCGGACGCCGTCGTGGCCGCCGCGGTCGACGTCGCGGACGCTGGGAACGAGGCGAAGAGCCCGCGACCACAGCAGGTCCTCAGCAGCCACAGTTCGACGTTCCCGATACACCTTTCGTCGCTGGCGATCCCTCAATCGAACGCATCGTTGACGAAGAAGAGACTGCCGCGAACGGCGAGATGTTCAAGGACGCACGGCTTCAGGAACGGATCTTCGATCAGATTCACGCAGTCGAGTTCAACATGGAAGACGACTTTCGTACGGCGGAAGTCGGTTCGCTGCTTCCGAGCGGCTTCGGCAGTGATTCATTCGAACGTATCGACGACGGCGCCGACGCCGAAGCCGAACCCATTCGTCCTGAACGGCGCCCACTTGAAGCACATGTTTCGAGCTTCGTTGACGACGTGAACGACCACGCTGCGCGCAGCATGGAGTTTCAGCGCGTCAGCGATGATGAAGAAGAGGGCGCGCCGGACACTGCAGCCGAACCGGGCACTGGCAAACGCGCGCGCAAGGCTTCGAC
>DASZDV010000204.1:0-2076 GCA_035941575.1 Pyrinomonadaceae bacterium | reverse complement strand
GTGTCACACTGTATGGTCCAACGCCTGAAGCACAACGCACGCCGACACTCTCTTTCACGATCGAAGGTTGTGCATCGACGGACGCGGCCCGGCGTCTCGCGGAAAAGGGACTCTTCCTGTCACACGGAGACTTCTACGCGTACACGATCGTGCAACGTCTGGGCCTCGAGCCCGAAGGCTTAATTCGCGCGGGCTGCGCCTGCTACACAACCGAAGAAGAGATTGATCGCTTGATCGACGGCGTCCGCGAAATCGCTTCAACCTAATCCGCGTCTTCAAATCCGCGTTAATCCGCGGCCCGCGTTAATGAAGTCGGCCAGTAGCCCATACGCCGTACTCTGCAGATTGGGCCGGTGCGAAACGACCGTCAAACCCGGAATCGTGTCCAGCTCGAAATGAACAGCGAGCGAAGTTCCGCGTACGCCACCTAACGGATCAGTCAATGCAATCTGTTCAGGTCTAACAAACGCCGACACTGAACCATCAGCATTCACAGTTGCGCGTGAAAGTAACTTAAAAGGCTTGCCTTCAGCACGCGCAGCCTGGAGTGTCGCCGAATCGAGGCTTCGTATTCCTTCACGTCGCACATCCGCCGGCAACAAAGGCACGCGCAAAATCACCCGAGCAATTGCACAGATCTTCATGATCGAGTCCCAGCCATCAACGTCATGACTGGGGTCGGTTTCAGCCACGCCGAGCTCTTGAGCAGTTTTTACTCCTTCGGCGAAACTTCGGCCCTCTTCCATTGTTTCCAGAATGATGTTTGTCGTCGAATTGAAGACACCGCTGAAGCCACGAATCCGTACGGCTGGCAGCGTCTCGCGAAAGAGTGAGAATACAGGCGCGCTATCGAGCACGGTCGACTCAAACATCAATCGTTTGCCCTGCGCAATCGCGATCGCGTTCAATTCGTCGTAGGCATAAACAATCGGAGCTTTGTTTGCCGTGATCGTGTGCGCGCCTGCTTGAAGAGATTTCCTGAGATACTCAATTGCCGGCTGGCCCGTTTCGGGGTTGAGTGATGTGGTTTCGAAAACAACATCCGGTTTCGCTAATGCCAACCATTGATCGATGTCTGGCAGCAATGGAGTCTCGTCGTTACCAGCCAGTAAGTTTGTAACATCGATCGCATTCTCACTCGCCCGCCAACCCATCCGGCGCGTCGCAACACCGGTAATCTCCCACTCGATACCGTAGTTCTCGCGCAACTCATTCGACTTCGACACCAGCAATCGCGCGAGAGCGCGCCCGACGTTACCGAATCCAAGGAAGCAGAGTCTGTAGCTTTTCATGTATGATTGGACAGGATAACATCATGTAAATCCTGTCCAAACATATGAAACAGTATCACTACCTGCTGCGATCTATTCTCGACAATGGAAGCGAACACCATGATCGCACGGGCGTCGGCACTATCTCACACTTCGGTTTTCAGACAAGATTCAATCTGCGCGAGGGCTTTCCGATCGTAACGACGAAACGTGTACCGTTTCGCTGGGTAGCCGAAGAGTTGTTCTGGTTCTTATCCGGCGATACGAGTGAAACAAATCTACGCGCGCGTGGCGTCGACATCTGGGCCGAATGGGCGGACGAGGAACACACGGCGAAGTTTGGACGTCCGGCGGGGGATCTTGGTCCCGTTTACGGATATCTCTGGCGATCGTTTGGTGGCGACTATCCACAGAAAAACGGCGTAGATCAGATCGGTAATCTGATTAGACAGATCCGGGTGAATCCGGATTCACGCAGGTTGATCGTTACTGGTTGGGATCCACGCCAGGCGGACAACGTCGATCTCCCGCCATGTCATACGTTGTTTCAATTCAAAGTCGAAAATGGCCGCACTCTTCACTGTCAACTTTACCAGCGCTCGGCGGACGCGTTTCTCGGCGTGCCGTTTAATATCAGTTCATATGCACTGCTGACTCATCTCATCGCGCACGTCAGCGGGCTTGAGGTGGGTGATTTTGTATACACGCTCGGCGATTATCACATTTACAATAATCATCTCGAGCAGGTCGAGCAATTGTTAGCTCGCGAACCTTTACCGCTTCCGGAGTTGAAGATCAACGATCC
>DASZDV010000203.1:0-10534 GCA_035941575.1 Pyrinomonadaceae bacterium | reverse complement strand
GAGTATCGTGCCGCGTTATCTGCCGCGATACGGCATGGCGCCTGAGTGGGCCAGGGCCGCGCGGCCGCTCGTGATCGTGATCACGGTGATCGCGTTTGCGGTCACAGTCATCTTCAACGCTGATGTGGACCAGCAAGGCGGAGCATACGCGACCGGGGTGTTGGTGTTGATGACTTCGGCCGCTATCGCGGTGACGCTTGCCGTGCGTCGTCGAGAGTTAAACTGGAAACCATACCTGGTAATCGCACTCGTCTTTGTCTACACAACAATCCAGAACATTCACGAACGGCCTGAAGGTATCAAGATCGCCTCGTTCTTCATTTTGACGATCATTCTGGCTTCGCTGGTTTCGCGAGTGTGGCGATCGACTGAGCTTCGTGTCGAACGCATCGAGTTGGACGACAAGGCCCGGCAGTTTATTAAAGACGCAGCAAAGGGAACCATCCGGATTATTACCAATCGACGCGACACGGGCGACGCACTCGAGTATCAAGCGAAAGAAGATGAGAAACGGACCAGTAATCACATTCCAGCGGGAGAGCCGATTCTGTTTTTCGAAGTGACTCCGGGCGATGCGTCGGAGTTCGCCGGAACGCTCCATATCTGCGGTGAAACAGTCGAGGGTTTTCGTATCTTGCGGACAGAATCGCCGGCGGTGCCAAATGCGATTGCTGCGTTCTTACTGTACCTGCGTGATGAGATGGGAAAGTTGCCGCACGTTTACTTCGGTTGGAGCGAAGGGAATCCGATTTCTTACTTGTTGAAGTACATCGCTTTTGGCGAAGGAGATACTGCGCCCGTCACGCATGAAGTTTTACGCCAGGCAGAGAAAGACTCCAGTAGAAGACCAATCGTGCATGTTGGAGGGTAAACTGCGGAAGTGAGTTACACGGGCGCGACTTCAGCCGCCTTGCCCGCCAGAAAACAGGACCGACAATAGACTGGCCGTCCTTGCGAAGGGTAGAACGGAACAGTTGTTTGTTGTCCGCATTGCGCGCACTGTACTGAGACTTCAATGCGTTGCCGCACTCCTGACGATTGGGCTGCCGCTATTGCTGCCAATCGTTCGTTCTTGGCCTGCTTGCAGGGTTTACACCGCTTGGGTTCGTTTTTCAAACCCTTATCGTGGAAGAAAACCTGTTCCCCCGCGGTCCAAATGAAATTCTCGTTACAGTCTACGCATTTGATTGCGCGGTCTTGATACTCACTCTCCGGGTGTATTTCCAAGGCGTGAGCCGCTTCCGTCTGTGACATGATCCAACTCCCTGGGTCGTAAAAACCGAGAAACAACATTCGGCGGGCGAAATAAAGAAAAACGCGTCAAACACGGACGCTCTTCGGTTGTCCACCAATTGAGGTAAAGGTCCCAGCCCACACGGGGCTCCGTTGGGTCAAGTTGTATATAACTATGGCAAAAATGTGTCAAGATAAAACCATGAGAAAAATCCTTGTCATCGGATCCGGCGGGCGGGAACACGCCATCGCGTGGGCGATAGGGAACACAGCGTCTGAGTCGGTCGAGGTGTTTTGTGCGCCAGGTAACGCCGGAATCG
Organism: Pyrinomonadaceae bacterium; assembly: GCA_035941575.1. Taxonomy (GTDB): domain Bacteria; phylum Acidobacteriota; class Blastocatellia; order Pyrinomonadales; family Pyrinomonadaceae; genus PSRF01. The sequence goes on along the minus strand of DASZDV010000203.1, from coordinate 8,981 downwards.
CGCAGGTCGCTCAGGTCGTGAACATTCCTGCTGATCAAAACGAGCAACTCGCGGCATTCGCGGCCGCGGAAGGAATAGACCTCACGTTTGTCGGACCTGAGGCGCCATTAGCGGCAGGCATAGTCGATCTATTCGAAGCGAAAGGCTTGTCGATTGTTGGGCCAAACCGTGCTGCCGCACAGCTCGAGGCAAGCAAGACTTTTGCTAAGGAGTTCATGGCCAGGCACGGGATACCGACGGCCGCGTTTCGCAGCGCCGCGTCACCTTCGGAGGCAATGGATTATCTAAGGAGCGGAGAATTTGGTTCCGCTGAGTCACCGGTTGTAGTCAAAGCAGACGGTTTGGCAGCCGGAAAAGGCGTTGTTGTAGCAGCATCACGAGCCCAAGCTGAACAGGCGATTGAGGACTTGATGGTCCAACACTCGGCAGGAAAAGACGCAGCACAGCGCGTCGTAATTGAAGAGGCCTTAAGCGGACGAGAAGCCTCAGTACTTCTTTTTGCCGATGGACGCGACTATGCATTGATGCCGGCGGCGCGCGATCACAAGCGGATCGGCGAAAACGATACCGGTCCGAACACAGGCGGCATGGGCAGTATCACAGACGTTTCTGTTCTCGCGCCAAATACGCTCCAACGCGTTGTGAAGGAGATCGTCGAACCCACACTGTCCGGTGCGTCGCGGGAAGGCTTCTCCTTTAAAGGTGTTCTCTTTCTGGGGCTAATGTTGACAGTCGAAGGACCAAAGTTACTGGAGTACAACGTGCGATTTGGCGACCCGGAGACACAAGCCATACTCGTTCGTTTGAAAACGGATTTAGGCGGGATTTTCGACGCCATGCATCGCGGATGCCTCGCCGAAATGAGTGTGGAATGGGAAGAGGGCGCCTCCGCGTGTGTTGTGGCAGCGAATCGCGGTTATCCGGGCAGGTACGAAAGCGGCGCCGAGATTGAGGGCTTAGAAACTGTGAATGACTCGCGCGTGCAGGTGTTTCATTCCGGCACGTCCCGCGGGCCAAACGGCAGATTCGCGGCTACGGGTGGACGCGTTTTGGGAGTCACGGCAGCCACTGAAAACCTCCCGGCGGCGCTTGGTCTTTGTTACGACGCGTTAGGCAGAATTCACTGGCCGGGCATGCAGTTTCGGCGCGACATCGGCCGCTCTGCCCTTTCTTTGGAGGGGTTTGAGTAGTGCTGTTATACTCCGAGTCAGTTTCCCGGATTTGAAACTGCCTGAACGTATGTGTCGTACAACAGAACGTTGCCAGTGGCCGAAATTGCCGCAATCCGGGCCGGCTCTACCAACGTTTGAGCTTTCAGATTTCGCTGTCGGAGGATGAGCGGAAATGGGACTTTGGACAAGAATGAAGCGCTCAATGCGCGCCCTCTTTGGAGGGTTTATCGAAAAGACGGAAGACCCCGAACTCATTCTTCAGCAGACCATCCGCGACATGCGCGACCGCGTTCCGGAATTGAATAACTCCGTAGCGCAGGTGATGGCCACCGAGAAGCTCCTCGTCAAGAACAAAGAACGCCTCGAAACGCAGCGCGTAGATCTCGACTCTAAAATCAGAGCGTCAGTCAAAATGGGCCGCGACGATATCGCGACCGCCTACATCGGCCAGTTACAGCAAGTCCAGATCGACCTCGAAAAAACCGGTCAGCAACTGGAGCACGCGACGAACGCATCGAAACAGGCACTTAAAGCGCGTGATAATTACGTGCTTCAAATGCAGCGTCGCACCGCGGAAGCGATGCAGTTGATAAACCAGTCGAAGCAAGCAAAACTGCAGGAACAGCTTGCGCAGACGATGGAATCGTTTCAGTTGGGCGACGATGCCTCGACGTTCAACGAAATGCGCGACAAGATCGATCGTCGCGTCGCCGCCGCCGAAGCAAAAATGCAGTTGGGCGCCGCATCAGTCGACACGCAAATGCAGGAAATCGAGCGTGAGGCCCTGGACATGCAGTTGGCGGACAAATTGCTCGAATACAAGCGTGACATGGGGCTGCTGGGCCCCGCATCGGGTGCCCAGCGCACTCAGGCCCTTCCTGCCGAAGGCGAAACTACTGGTGGCGGACACAATGGCACGGGCGGAAGATAAGCCGCAGGCTTGCAAATGGATTTCTGTGGTTTCAGTTACAAAAACTTTATGGCCGAGTTTCCCAAGATTGACCTTAAGTATCTAAGAGAGGCCTTCAAAGAACCCATCAACTTTTGGGGCATGGCGGGTTTTGCGGTGGCTGCTGCCTACGTTCAGGACATAACGCCGCTCGTCGCTGCCTTAGCTACCGAAACACTTTATCTCGCAACTGTGCCCGCAAGTTCCATTTACCGCCGTCTCGTCGACCGACGCGAAAAGCAGCGTCTCTTGAAGCTGCGCGAACAACAGCGCGAGGCGCAAATCAAACTCTTCGATCCTCGCGAACGTGAAGCTGTCGAGTATTTGCGCTGGATGAAGAACCAGATCTACTCGAACTACAAGAAGTTCACGGGCACCAAACAGATTCCGCACAACATTCAGAGTTTGGACCAGCGTTGGGAAGACTTCGTTGATCTACTCGACGTGTATCGCCGTCGCAAACATCACTTGCGCTCGATCAATCGACAAGCTGTTCAGAACCAGTTGGTCCAGGCCGAACGCGCTGTCGCCGGTGCAAAAGACGATCGTGAGAAGCGAATTCAGAAAGCGAACGTTGAGATTCTTAAGCGACGTGTCGCGGCGTTCAACGACATCGAGCGATCGGTGAAGTTGGTTGAAGGACAATTGCAGTCGATCGAAAACTTCTTCGGACTGGTGAACGATCAAGTAGTCACACTGCCTACACCCGAACGTGTTTCCTCATTGGATTTCGAGCAGCTTAGCGATTCGATCGCAATGACAAAACAGATGCTCGAAGAGACCTCAGATACCTTCGCCGCTCTCGACAGCCACAACCGCGATATAGGGAATTACGAGCTTCTGCTGTCAAACAGCTCAGGAGCAAAGTAATACACTCTATAGCACCCAAAAAACGGACGGCCACAAGATATTGGTTGACAGCTGTCAACCAAAGGAGTATATTGCGCTCCGCTTGAGAGCAAGGTTTAGGGCCAACCGTAGCATTCAGAATACAGTCTAAGTTGAGGCTCTGCGTAGCAATACGCCGTGGCACACCCGTTTCTAAAACACAGTATTTTCGGCCTCCCCATGAGAAAGGCAGCAGATCGATGAGCGCAACTATCGGCAAAAAAACCGGAAACGCCCCGACCGGGTCTCCCGTGGTTTCCCCACGTCGAAAGTCGCATGAACTCGGGCTCAACGCCAGAAAAGTTGTCAGCAAACGCTATTCGCTAAAGGATTCCAAAGGCCAGCCGTTTGAAGACTGGGCCGCCATTGTGAAGCGAGTAGTCGGGCATGTGTCAAAGGCTGAAACCGGAGAAAAACGAGACAAGTTTTTTGCTGCCATGAGCGAGGTGATGCTCGCTCGTGAATTTATTCCGAACACGCCCTGCCTGGTTAATGCCGGCAAGCAGAACGGACAACTTGCGGCCTGTTTTGTGCTGGACGTTCCCGACTCGCTAAGCGGCATTATGGAGCACGCCAAAGCTGCGGCCACGATTCATCAGACCGGCGGCGGCACCGGCATGACTTATGAATTTCTGCGCCCGCACGGCGCAATGGTCAGCTCCGCTACCGGCGTCGCCTCTGGACCAGTGTCCTTCATGAATATCGTCAATCAGGTGACGGATGTGGTGAAACAAGGCGGTGTGCGACGCGGCGCCAACATGGGCATGATGCGCGTAACGCACCCGGACGTTCTGCGTTTTATTCACGCGAAGAACGATCAGCACTCACTGACAAACTTCAATATCTCTGTCAACGTTACCGATAAGTTTTTGAAAGCGGTCGATAACAACGAGTGGTTTCAATTGGAATTCAACGGAGAGCCGTGGAACGAAGCGATCTACGATCCCGTCCGCGACGACGACTACGTGGTCTATCGACGGCCCGACGGATCCACGGTGGCGTTCTGCGATCGCCAGGCGTTTCTGAATGCGGACCTTTCCGATTGCACGATTGAAGAACCACCGCGCTTCGGAATGATCTTCGCGCCTGACATTTGGAACCGCATTGTTGCGAGTGCACACAAGTATGCTGAGCCGGGCATTGCGTTCATCGACGAAGTGAATCGTCACAATCACATGATGAAGTCAATGGGCCCGATTTATTCGTGCAACCCGTGCGGCGAGCAGTTTCTGCACTTCTCGAATTCGTGCAACCTCGGTTCCATCGATCTTGCGAAGTTCTATCATGCGGAAAAACGGATCGATTGGGACCACCTGCGCGAAGTGACGCATCTGTGTACGCGCTTTCTCGACAACGTGATTGACACGTGCGCCTGGCCACTGCCGGAGATCAACGATGTGGTCCATCGCACGCGCCCGGTCGGCCTGGGCATTATGGGTTTTGCGGATCTCTGCTTGAACCTGAACGTCACTTACGGTTCGGCTGCATCAATCGATCTGATGGACGAAGTGATGGGGTTTGTGCGACGTGAGTCGTGGCTCGAGAGTAATCGTCTCGGTGCGGAGAAAGGAGCGTTTCCGGAGTTTGAGCCGAACCGGGAAGCGTACACTGATTTTCTCTACAACCAGATCGGCATTCCGCAGGATATTCCGCTGACCCCTCGCAACTACGAAGTGACGACGATTGCGCCTACCGGAACGATCTCGCTCGTTGCGGAAACCTCCTCGGGTATCGAACCAAACTTCTCCTGGGCCTATGTGCGCAAGGACACGTTAGGCACGCGTACTTACGTGCATACGCTGGCGGCTCGCGCGCTGGGAATTGATGTTGACCAATGCGATCAGGATTCGATAGATGCGGCTGCGGCTTACGTCGTGGAACACGAGAGTGAGTTGCCACCGCACTTTATCTCGGCGATGAACATAAGCGCTGAGCAGCACGTTCATGTGCTCGCGGCTGCTCAGCGCAACGTCGATAACAGTGTGTCGAAAACTTGCAACGGTGCAGTGAACGACACGGTGGAATCCGTTGATGCGTTGTATCGCCTGGGACGTCAGCTTGGTTGTAAGGCGGTTAGCTACTATCGCGACGGCTCACGTGAAAACCAGGTTTTGAATTCGATGAAGGCGGAAGAGCCAAAAGGCGAGATTGCATGTAATCCGGAAGCAGTCGTGGAGCCGTTGGATGAATCAGTAAGCGCGGCGGAAGCAACGGCCGCCAGTGATGCTTCTGCACGTCAGGAGGCGATCGAGCGCGAACATTCAGAAACGGTTAAACTCCCGGCTGTAACCGCAATTCGCATCGAGCGTCCGCGAGAGTTGCGCGGCGCAACCTGGCAGATTCCATTCGATGGTCAGAACCTTTACGTTACCGTTAATCACGACGGCAAGATGATCCAGGAGGTGTTTGCCACTGGTCCAATCAGCGGCGGCGTGGGATTGCTTGCGTCGAAAATGTTGCGTGGCGGATTCGATGCCGCCGAAGTGGCTTACAGTCTGAACAAAGTAACCGGCACGCACGCAGTTTGGTTCAATGAACGGCTGTTGACCTCGCCGGAGCAGGCAGTTGCGGAGTGCATTATGATTACTGTGCGGCGCGTACAGGATCTTCCCGATTCGGCACGCGCCGTCAGCAAAACGCAGCATCATGGTCAACAAAAACCGGTCACGGGCGCGATCATGTCTAACATGATCGGCATCTGCCCCGAATGTCACGGCCAACTCGAGCACGCGAGCGGCTGCGACTTCTGCCGCGACTGCGGCTACAGCAAGTGTAAGTAAACAGTTTCATTTTTCGCCCTGCTAGCGAAAGGCGCTCCGTTTTGGAGCGCCTTTTTTTGCGCGTAGTTGACCACAGGATATTCTGCTGCGTAATATATCGCTATGGCATATATTGGTTCACGAGTGCTCGACCGCGAGTTGAAGAAGGGAAGTGCGGAGTTGTTGATTCTGTCGCTGCTCGAGACTCAACCGCGACATGGATACGACATCGGGACGCTTATCGAACAGCGTTCAAGAGGCGCACTACGCTTCAATGTCGCCTCGCTCTACCCGCTGCTCTACCGGCTCGAAAAACGCGGCTGGATTCAGGGACGTTGGGTCGAAAAACCCGGCCAGCGCCGCCGCCGCTATTACCGGCTGACCGCGGAAGGCAAGAAGATCCTGAAAGCGCAGCGAAACAGTTGGCGCGAGTTTGTCGAAGCGATCAACCGTATTACCGGACTCGAACATGCCTGACTGGAAGGAAGAAATCGGGCAGCGGTTGCGCGGGCTCAATATTGAGCCTGCGAACGAGGCGGAGATCGTCGAAGAGTTGGCCCAACATCTCGACGACGTCTACCGGCGAAAACTGGCGCAGGGACTCAGCGAGCTCGATGCGCAAAAAGTCGCTCTGCGTGAACTCTCGAGTCAGCGGTCTTTGCGCGATGAAGTCCAAGGGTCGCAAAAACGGCACGACGATAACTTTCCAGTTCCGGGTGAAACGAGGAGATTCAATGTGTTAGCTGATATCTTGCAAGACCTCCGCTATGCCGCGCGCATGCTTTGGAAAAATCCGGGATTCACAACTGTCGCCGTGATTGCACTCGCGCTCGGCATAGGCGCCAACACGGCGATCTTTAGCGTCGTGAATACGGTGCTGCTCCGTCCGTTACCTTACAAAGATCCCGAACAACTTGTGATGGTATGGGAAGACGCGACACGGCATGGCTATCCTCGAGACACGCCCGCAGTCGCCAACTTCATCGATTGGCGCGATCAGAACACGGTTTTCTCCGGTATGGCTGCGATCGATCACATGAATTTCAATCTGACAGGCATCGGCGATCCGGAAAGACTCACAGGGCGGCGCGTATCAGGAAACCTGTTTTCGATGTTGGGAGTTGAACCGCAGCTTGGACGTGTCTTTACTCCTGCGGAGGATCAGCAGGGGTCGCATCGAGTGGTTGTCTTAAGTCACCGCTTGTGGCAGCGGCGCTTTGGTGGTGACTCGTCGATTGTCGGAAAAACCCTGACGCTCAACGATCAGAGTTACACGGTTCTGGGTGTGATGCCGCCGGGCTTTCAATTTCCGGAAAACGAGGACGAGTTGTGGGTGCCGATCGCGTTCAGAGGTGAAGACGCTGCGAATCGCAACGCTCACTATCTTCTCGTCATTGCGCGGCTGAAACCCGGTGTTGCGCTCGAGCAGGCGCAGAGCGAGATGTCGACGATCGGTGCGCGACTAGAACAACAGTATCCAGATTCGAATACCGATGTTGGTGTTGCTATCACTTCACTTCACGAACATCTGGTTGGTGACATCAAGCCTGCGCTGTTGATCTTGTTAGGTGCAGTGGCCATGGTCTTGTTAATTGCCTGCGCAAACGTCGCCAACTTATTACTCGCGCGCGCCGCGATTCGCCAGAAGGAGATCGCGGTTCGAGTTGCACTCGGCGCGCGACGTTGGCGTTTGTTGCGACAGTTCTTGACGGAAAGCGTTCTCTTAGCGTCGTTGGGCGGCATTGTGGGTCTCGCAATCGCTTACGTGGGATTGATGGTGCTGAGGACGTTTATCCCGGAGAGCATCTCCCAAGCGCGCGAAGTCTCACTTGATCCTAAGGTGTTGGGGTTCACCGTACTTGTCTCGCTATTGACAGGTGTCATTTTCGGACTGGCTCCGGCGATTCAGGCCATGCACTTCAACCAGAGTGAGACCTTGAAAGAAGGTGGTCGCGATTCCGTAACCGGCAAGAGTGGCAAGCGCCTGCGAGGTTTGTTGGTTACCGCGGAAGTTGCTGTGTCGCTGTTGTTGTTAATTGGCGCGGGTCTTCTGATCAATAGCTTCGTACGACTGCGCAGTATTGATCCTGGTTTCCGTCCAGAGAATCTGCTGACGATGAAGGTGGAGTTGCCGGAGCCGAAGTACGAAGCAAAAGAACGGCGCACTGCTTTCTACACCGGCTTAATTCAGCGAGTGCGATCTTTGGCCGGCGTTCGATCCGCGGCCATCACTACAAACCTGCCGCTGTACCGGCAGGGCAACTCAACTAGCATAAGTGTTGAAGGGCAGCCAGAACCTCCGCCCGGGCAGGAGTTGATCATCGTAACAAGGATCATTAGTCCCGATTACTTTGACACAATGACCATTCCATTGACCGCCGGACGGCGATTTACTGAACAGGACACAGACACGACGCCGAATGTTGTGGTGATCAGTGAAAGCATGGCGCGGCGCGTTTGGCCCGGTGAAGATCCTATAGGCAAACGGATCGCTGTGGGCCGGATTCGATCGGACGCGGATTGGGTTCAGGTTATCGGCATAGTTAAGGACGTGCGACAGTTTGAGCTTACCGCCGATCCGAAACCGCAGATGTATCTTACGTACCCGCAATTCCAATTTTTTGCGCCGGAGGATCTGGTGGTGAAAACGGACGTCGACCCGGCGAGTATGGCCGCGACTGTGCGCAAAGCTGTATGGGACGTCGATAAGGACCAACCGGTGTCCAATGTTAGGACCATGGAAGAGATCCTGGCTGAGTCGATTGCCCGCCAACGTTTCAGCATGTTGTTGCTCGGTGTGTTCGCCGCTGTGGCGTTGTTGCTTGCGGCTGTTGGGATCTACGGTGTGATGAGTTATTCAGTGGCCCAACGCACGCACGAGATTGGGATTCGCATGGCGCTCGGCGCGCAGACTGGCGCCGTGCTGAAGCTGGCTGTTGGTTATGGTTTGAAGCTGGTGCTTGCGGGTGTGTTGATCGGACTGGTGGCAGCATTTGTGCTCACGCGACTGATGTCCAGCTTGTTGTTTGGTGTGACAGCGACAGATCCAGCGACGTTTGCGTTGATTTCGTTCCTGCTGATCTGTGTGGCGGCGGTTGCGAGTTACGTTCCTGCCAGACGTGCTACGAAGGTCAATCCGATAATCGCATTGAGATACGAGTAGTTGGTATAGACAGTTTTTGGCTGGTTGGACCTCACAATTTTCGTCACTCT
>DASZDV010000202.1:0-19071 GCA_035941575.1 Pyrinomonadaceae bacterium | reverse complement strand
CCTGGCCGCCGGGTAAGTTGAACGCCCTGATCGTTCCTGGTGAAGGCACAAACGTTTCCGGGTTCTCGGCGTTAATGCGGCACACGATCGCGAGGCCAACGATCAAAAGATCGTCCTGGGTATAGCCAAGGGGTTCGCCTTCAGCGATGCGCACCTGGTTACGAACGATGTCCGCGAGCGTGACCATCTCCGTGACGGGATGCTCCACCTGGATGCGTGTATTCATTTCCATGAAATAGAAGTTGCCGTGCTTATCGAGCAGAAACTCGCACGTCCCGGCGCTCGAATAACCGAGTTTCTTACAAGCTCCGACGGCGGCCTCTCCCATCTTCTTGCGCATCTCTGGCGTTAAAACCGTGGACGGCGCTTCTTCCATCAGTTTCTGGTGACGCCGTTGAATCGAGCACTCGCGCTCGCCGAGGTGAATACAGTTGCCGTACTCGTCAGCGAGAACCTGGATCTCGATGTGCCGCGGCTGCTCGATGTAGCGTTCGATGTAAACGCTGCCGTCGTTGAATGCAGCCGCCGCTTCCGTCGAAGCCGTTTCGAGCGCCTTACCTAATTCCTGTTCCGAACGAACGATGCGCATGCCGCGCCCACCGCCGCCCGCTGACGCCTTGACGATCAGCGGATAGCCAATCTCGCGCGCGAGCTTGAGTCCTTCTTCTTCAGAGGTGACCGCGTCAGGACTTCCGGGCACCACAGGCAAGCCAGCTTCGCTCATCACGCGCCGAGCCTGAATCTTGTCGCCCATCAAACGAATGACGCTCGCAGATGGTCCAATGAACTTGATGTTGCACGCTTCGCAAATCTCGGCGAAGTACGGCGACTCCGCGAGAAAGCCGTAACCGGGATGAATTGCGTCGACGTTGAAGATCTCGGCAGTGCTGATGATGGCCGGAATGTTCAGGTAGCTCTGTGCTGAGGGTGCTGGACCAATGCACGCTGCCTCATCGGCAAAGCGAACATGCAGCGAATCACGATCGATGTCGCTATGAACGGCGACCGTCTTGATTCCCATCTCCTTGCAAGTCCAGATAATACGGCAGGCAATCTCGCCACGGTTGGCGATCAATATCTTCTTAAACTTACGTGGGTTAAAAGCCATAGGAAACCCGCCACAAAAAAGCACAAAAAGCACAAAACCTTCTTGTGCCTTTTGCGCCTCTTACCGGCCTAACTTCTGACGCCGAACAGTGGCTGGCCGTACTCTACCGGCTGGCCATTCTCAACATAAATTTTTACTACTTCTCCACTCGCCTCAGCCTGGATCTCGTTCATCAGTTTCATCGCTTCGATGATGCACACAACCGAATCGGGCTCAACGTTGCTGCCGATCTTCACGAACGGTTCAGCAGTTGGGGACGCTGAGCGATAGAACGTGCCAACAATCGGCGATGTGATGGTGTGTAGGTTTTGATCCTCGGAAGCCGCAGTCGTCGCGGGAGCCGCCGGGTGTGAAGGGCGGCTTCCAGCGGACGGCGCAGAATCAGAATGGGATGCCGGCGCGGGGGCCGCAGCGGGAGCAGGCGTCGCAGCAGGAACGCCTTGCGAGTGGTCACCCGAGGCGCCTTCGCGACGCAAACGAACGCGAAAGTCTTCGCGTTCGAGCTCCAGTTCGGCGAGTCCGTTCTCACGCAGCAACGCGATCAGTTCGCGCAGTTCGTCCATGTTCACGGACGTTTTCGCTGACATATCGCTTTGTTCTTTGCGTGCAGCCATGCCTTAAGCCCAGCCACAGACTACACAGACTACTCTGTGCTTTCCGTGTCCTCTGTGGGTTCGCTTTTAGCTGCTTTCTTGGAGGCTTTCTTCTTCGAACTCGCAGCCTTGGCGCGTTTCTTCGCTGCTTCAGCAGCCTCAATCTCGCGCGGGTTATCAACCAGTTCGATAATTGCCAGCTCCGCCGCGTCGCCGTCACGATGGCCGAGTTTCAGGATGCGCGTGTAGCCGCCGGGCCGGTCCTTGTAACGCTCGCCGAGCTCGTTGAAAAGACGTCGCAGCGCAGCAACACCAGCGGTGCGTTCGGGTCGGAGCTGGCCACGCCTGCCGGTTAACGAAGCAACGGTCATATTTCCCGCGTGAAAAAAGCCGGCAGCCTGACGCCGAAGATGCAACGCGTTCGCATCGTCGTCGGACAGGTTGCGCGCGCGGCGCGACAACGTGATGGCGCGTTCGACGAAAGGCCGAAGCTCTTTCGCTTTCGGCAATGTGGTGACGATGCGCTCCTCACGAGAGTTGATCAACGAAGTCGCCAGATTGCGCAACATCGAATTGCGATGTTCGCTGGTCCGGCCGAGTTTGCGATGTGCCTTTAAGTGTCGCATGACGGTTAATTACTGTTCCTCATCACCTTCGAAATCCGAAAGATCGGCGCCGTCGCGACCGCCGGTGCCAGGAATCGGATTTCCTTGTTCGTCGAATTCCATGCCGAAGTCGAGACCCATGCCGTTGAGGATCTCCTTGATCTCGTTCAACGACTTCTTGCCAAAGTTCTTGGTAGCGAGCATCTCGCGTTCAGTACGTTGGACCAGATCGCGGATGGTGCGAATGTCGGCGTTCTTCAAACAGTTGTAAGAACGGACCGACAGCTCCAGTTCGTCGACGGAGCGATCCAATTGATCGTTACGCGGCAGTGGCGGACGCTCCATCTTGGCGTATGCGTAGTCGTCGGTGTCTTCTTCGAAGTTGATGAAGATGGACATGTGGTCCTTGATCAACTTCGCAGCCAGACCGATCGAATCCTCGGGCTTAACCGAACCATCCGTCCACACTTCGATCGTCAACTTGTCAAACTCAGTGTTCTGGCCCAAACGCGCGGCTTCGACGTTGTAGTTAACTTTCTTGACCGGCGTGTGCACCGAATCGATTGGAATGTATCCGAGCGACAAGTCCTCATCGAAGTTTCGATCGGCGGAGACGTAGCCACGGCCACGTTTCAACCGCATCTCGACGCGTAACGATCCACCATCACTGACGGTTGCGATATGCACGGTCGGATCGAGAATCTCTACATCTGCGTCTGCCTCGATATCCGCGGCAGTGACCTCGCCCGCTTCTTCCTTGTTGATTCGGAGAGTCTTGGGCTCGCTGCTGTGAAGCTTGAAGGGTACCTGTTTCAAATTCAGGATCACGTCGGTGGCGTCTTCCACCACGCCCTTGATAGACGAGAACTCGTGTTCTACGCCTTCGATCTTCACCGCGGTAATAGCTGCGCCTTCGATCGAGGAGAGGAGCGCCCGGCGAAGTGAATTACCGACCGTCGTGCCGAAGCCCCGCTCGAAAGGCTGCGCCGAAAAACGACCGTAGCGATCCGTCAGCGTCTCCGCGTCTGCCGCGAGCCGCCGCGGCATTTGAAATCCCTGCCAAAGATTATTTTGATCCATAGCCATAGCGTTCTTGTCCCTAAAATTACTTGCTATAAAGTTCGACAATTAATTGTTCGTTGATCATGCGGTCGATGTCATCGCGCACCGGCAAGCTGGCGACACGCGCATTCATGTCACCGCCGTCTGCTGTGATCCACGACGGACGGCCACGACCGGATGCGGTTTGCCAGGCGCCTTCAATGTGCGGGTTCTTCCTGCTGGCTTCTCTCACACTGATGACGTCGCCGGGCTTCACCTGATAAGAGGGAATATCGACTTTGCGATCGTTTACGAGAATGTGTCCGTGATTGACCAACTGTCTGGCCTGACGGCGTGAGGTGGAAAAACCGGCGCGATAGACTGCGTTATCGAGTCGCCGTTCGAGCAGAAACAGGAGGTTCTCGCCTGTGATCCCCTTCATGCGAGCAGCGCGCTCGAAGTAGTTGCGAAACTGCCCTTCAAGAATGAAGTAGATACGCTTGACCTTCTGCTTCTCGCGCAACTGTTGGCCGTAGCCAACGAGCGCTTTGCCACGTCGCAGCGAATTGCCATGCTGTCCGGGCGGTTGGGTACCGCGTTTTTCAATCGGGCAAGCGGGTTTGTAACAACGATCGCCCTTCAAAAAGAGCTTCGCGCCTTCGCGACGGCAAAGGCGACACACTGCATCTCTATACCTAGCCAACTATTTGCCTCCGGTCTATTGCCTCCGGTCTATTGCTAGCCGGAAAAGTTTACAGGTTGCGCCTGGCGCAACCCTTCGTCCTTTGGTTGTGCCCAATAAGTCCTATAGGTCTTATAGGACTTATTGGACGTATTAAAATCAAGCTAAACTCTACGCCGCTTTGGCGGCCTGCAGCCGTTGTGCGGAATCGGCGTCGTGTCACGAATCGTCGTGACGCGAATGCCCGCATTCGCTATCGCACGAATCGCGGATTCACGACCACCGCCGGGACCTTTCACACGCACCTCACATTGGTGCATTCCCGCTTCGTGCGCTTTCTTGGCTGCCTCAAACGCAGCCTGCTGCGCCGCAAAGGGAGTTCCCTTGCGCGATCCGCGAAAACCGCGGGCGCCGGCAGACGACTGCGCAATCAAGTTTCCTTCGAGGTCCGTTATCGAGATCATCGTGTTGTTGAACGACGCCGCGATGTGGACGATACCGTTGGGAACGTTCTTCTTCTCTTTCTTACGAAAGACCTTCTTTTTTCCACCTGCTTTTGCCATACGTTCTCAGTGAATCAATGAATAACTAACTATTTCTTACCGGGCGCCTTCTTCTTGGCGATCGTTGCACGACGCGGACCTTTGCGAGTGCGCGCGTTGGTGTGCGTGCGTTGTCCACGAACAGGTAACGAGCGGCGATGCCGCAGTCCACGATAGCAGCCGATATCCATCAGCCGCTTGATATCCATCTGCACTCGCTTACGCAGGTCGCCTTCGATTTCGCCCTGCGCTTCCAGAATGTTACGAATGCGGCTCAGCTCGTCTTCACTCAAATCTTTGACGCGGGTATCGAGATTGACACCAGCCTCCTTGAGCACTGAGTTCGAACGCGAACGGCCAATACCGTAAATGTAGGTCAGGCCAATCTCGGCTCTCTTATTCGGTGGCAGATCTACTCCAGCTACACGTGCCATCTTATTTCTCGTTATCCTTGTCTCTGCTTATGCTTTGGATTGACGCAGATCACGCGCACCACGCCTTTGCGATGGATGACCTTGCACTTGTCGCACATCTTCTTTACCGACGCACGGACTTTCATGACTAACCTCGTTAACTATTTATAGCGATACGTGATTCGCCCCCGATTGAGATCGTACGGCGAAAGTTCAACTAAAACCCGGTCCCCCGGAAGAATGCGAATAAAATGCTTGCGCATCTTTCCTGATATGTGCGCAAGCACCTGATGCTGACTCTCCTCCAATTCAACCCGAAACATAGCGTTAGGCAAAGTCTCCAGGACTTTTGCCATGACTTCTATCGCCTCTTCCTTCGCCATATCCTCTCAGATTGAAGTTTGGACGCTGCCGACAAACTGCGAATAATAGCACGCGGCCTTTTCCTTTGCCAAGCCGAGCTACGACTAGCAGTTAGACGGAACTGGATACTGTCGAATAAGGCTCTGAAACGCTCGCTCCGGGCGCCAAAGTAAGGACTTCCGGCCCGTCCTCGGTAATCGCAATCGTGTGCTCGACGTGGGCGCTCGGCTGCCCGTCAACCGTAACCACCGTCCAGCCGTCGGCCAGGACTTTCGTGTGGTGCGACCCCAGGTTCACCATGGGTTCCACCGCAAAGACGTACCCGCTTTTGATCTTGGTTCCCAGTCCTGGACGGCCGTAGTTCGGAATTTGCGGGTCCTCATGCATGCGGCGGCCGATTCCGTGCCCGACGTAATCTCTCACTATCGAATAACCATTCGCCTCAGCATGCTCCTGGACCGCCCAACCGATGTCTCCCAGGTGCTTACCGGGCCGGCACTGCTCGATTGCTCTTTCGAGACATTGTTCAGTGATCCGGATCAGCTTGAGACGATCCTCATTAACCTTACCCACGGGAACGGTCGTAGCCGTGTCACCGACAAAGCCTTCGAGTGTGACACCGACATCGATCGAGAAGATGTCGCCGTCCTTCAGCCGGTAATTCGAAGGAAAGCCGTGCACGATCTGTTCGTTGACTGACGCGCAGATTGAATACGGGAAACCGTTGTAACCCTTGAACGTCGGCAGCGCGCCCGCGTCGCGAATCATTTTTTCAGCGGCCCGATCGATTTCAAGCGTAGTCGCGCCCGGCTCAACGAGTGTGCGAAGATGCGCCAGCACCTGGCCGACAAGGTGGCCCGCAGCCCGCATCTTCTCCAACTCCCGTTTTGACTTCCCGATGATCATTGGCCACTAAGAGGCACAAAATGCACAAGAGTCTTTTCACACTCTCTGCTCTTGTTCCTCACCTCTTCTTGCACCACCCTGTTCTGCCCTGTGCTTCTTGTGCCTCTTTGTGGCTCAAGAAACGATTCGTTCGATGTCCTTATAAATCTCTTCCGGTTCGCGAGTCCCGTCGACGACGTATAGAACGCCGGCCTCGCGATAGTACTCAATCAGCGGACGCGTCTGTTCCTCGTAAGTCGCCAGACGTGCTCGCACTGTTTCCGAGTTGTCATCCGCTCGCTTGATCAGTTCTACGTCAGGATGCAGATCGCAGACGTTGTCGTTGCGCGGCGGTTTGAAATAGATGTTGTAGATCTCGTTGCAAACCGGACAACTGCGCCGGCCCGTCATGCGCTTTTCAAGCAACTCCGGCGGTACATCGATGAGCACCGCGGTAATCGTATTCCCCTGCTCAAGAGCGAGTTGTTCCAAACTTCGCGCCTGTGCGGGCGTTCGTGGAAAACCGTCGAGGATGTAACCATCTTTGCAGTCGGGCTGCGCCGTTCGCTCTTTCACTAAACGGATTGTCAATTCGTCGGGAACCAGTTGTCCCCGCTCCATGATATCTCTAACTTCGTGCGCGAGCGGAGTCTGTGCTGTTTTGAGCGCGCGGAAAATATCTCCCGTCGAGATCTGCGGCAGATGCAGACGCTCTTGAAGCAAGCGCGCCTGCGTGCCCTTTCCGGCACCAGGCGCACCCATCAGCACTATGATTTTCGCCATACGGGATCAGGCTCGCCGTCCGCGCAACCGCCCACCACCGCCGAGAAAACCCTCATAATTGCGCATGACGAGTTGGGCCTCTATTTGCGCCACGGTGTCCATCGCGACACCGACGAGAATGAGTAGCGAGGTTCCGCCGAAGTAGAACTGATAACCCATGCCGTTCGGAATCCACGACAGTCCCGGCGTGGTGCTGACAAACGTGTCGAGCGTTGAGCCGATAAAAGGCAATCGAGCCACTTTGAATCCGCTCAACATGAATTGCGGCACAAACGCCACGAGCGCGAGGTAGATCGCGCCGACGGTCGTGAGTCTCGTAAGAATCGTGTTCAGATACTCCGCCGTCGCTCGGCCTGGGCGAATGCCCGGCATAAAACCGCCGTGCTTGCGCAGGTTATCAGCGACTTCTTCCACGTTGAAAACAATCGACACATAGAAGAACGTGAAGAAGATAATCAGCGACAGAAAGATCAGCTCGTAATACGGATCACTGGCGTGGAACGTCTGAAAGAAGGTCCAGATCTTGCCCCACGCAGTGTTCATCTTAGCCGGGTCAGGCGGAAACGCCGCAAACAGACTCTGCGGCATCGACAACACAGACGAAGCAAAGATCACGGGGATCACGCCGCCCATGTTGATCTTGAGCGGCATTGTCGTTTGTTGTCCGCCGACCATTTGCCGGCCAACGTGCCGCTTAGCGTAACTCACCGGAATCTTGCGGCGCGCGGCCTCGACGAAAACGATGAACGCAATGATCGCGATCAACGCGACGATCATCGCGATCACGCCGATGGTTTCCATCGTATCGCCGCCACGAACACGATCAAACACCTGCTGCACGCCGCGCGGCAAACCAATCACGATGCCAGCGAAGATCAGTAACGAGATACCGTTACCGACGCCGCGTTCGGTGATCTGTTCACCCAACCACATGACGAAGATCGTTCCCGTCGTGAGCGTCAGAATCGTTGTAAACAGAAAACCCCAGGTTGGAGCACCGACGCCGTTGACCTGTAGCCAGTGGGCCACAAACCACGTTTGCACGCCGGCGAGACCGACGGTCAGATAACGCGTCCACTGATTGATCTTCTGCCGGCCCATCTCACCCTCTTCCTGCAACTTCTTGAGTTGCGGGGAGACGACGGTCATGAGCTGCAAGATAATTGACGCCGTGATGTAGGGCGTGACTCCGAGTGCAAACACGGAGATAGTGCGGAAGTTTCCACCAGAGAAGAGGTCGAGTACGCCGAGCAGCGTGCCGGCAACGTCACGCCAGACTTCATCGAGACGCGCCTTATTGATGCCGGGTGCGCCGACGTGCGCACCGAAGCGATAGACGGCGAGCAGTCCCAGCGTAAAGAAAATGCGCCGGCGTAAATCCGGCACATTAAACATATTGCGAACGGCTGCTAAGAATTTCTCCATTGGAACCTCCCGGCGGGGCAGAGCCACCGCCGCACATCGGGCGGCGAAGCCGAGACCAGGTGACTAGTTACCTTGTCCGTTGTTGGGTGCGCCAAGCTCCACTACAGCACCACCGGCCTTCTCGATCTTTTCGCGAGCACTCTTCGTGAACCGGTGCGCCGAAACGCGAAGCGCTTTGGAAACCTCGCCGTTTCCGAGCACTACCACATCATGCTTTGCCTTTTTTATCAAGCCGCGCGTGTGCAGCACCTCAGGCGTTATCTCTTCGTCAGCGTTGAAATGCTGTTCCAGTGATGCCAGGCTGATCTCGACCCACTGCTTTTTGAAGATGTTCGTGAAACCGCGCTTTGGCAGGCGTCGATGCAGCGGCATCTGTCCACCTTCGAAACCGATCTTACGCGAATAGCCCGAGCGAGACTTCTGTCCCTTCTCACCTCGGCCCGCGGTTTTCCCCAATCCGGATCCCGGCCCGCGTCCGACACGTTTCTTTTTGTGCGTCGATCCCTTTGCCGGCTTAAGCGTGTTAAGACTGATAGCCATCTGTTTTTACTCCACTATGCGTAACAAGTGCGGCACCTTCGCTACCGCGCCACGCATGGCGTCCGTGTCCGGCCGCTCAACAATCTGGTTCAACTTGCGCAGACCCAAACTGCGCACGATCGTTTTGTGTGTCTTCGGCGAGGCGATAAAGCTCCGGTAGTACTGGATGCGAATCTTTCCGTTGGCCTGTTCGTTTGTTGCTTTGCGTGGCATCACTTACATCTCCTCAACTTGTTTACCACGCAACCGCGCCAGTTCCATCGGGTCTTTCATTCGCAGCAGCGCGTCGAACGTAGCGCGCACCACATTATGCGGGTTAGTCGAGCCCAACACCTTCGTGCGCACATCTCGCACGCCGACAGCCTGCATGACCGCGCGCACTGCGCCACCCGCGATCACGCCCGTTCCCTCCGACGCCGGCTTCACCAGCACGCGGCCCGCACCATACTCTCCGATCAACTGATGGGGCAACGTGTTGTTGATCAACGGCACGCGAATCAGGTTCTTCTTTGCCGACTCGATCCCTTTTTTGATGGCGAGCGGAACTTCGCGCGCCTTGCCCGTGCCGAAACCTACGTGCCCGCCTTCATCGCCGACTACTACGAGCGCCGCGAACGACAGGTTTTTGCCACCCTTCACGACCTTGGTCACACGGTTGATCGAGATGACCTGATCTTTAAGGTCGAGGCCTTGCGCGGGAATGCGTTGCTTGGGTTGTCTCATATCTATTCTTTACTCTTCTTCTTGCGTGGCTTCTTTTCTTCCTTCGGCTCGGAGGCTGCTTCAGCGGGTTGCCCATCGCCGGCGGGTTCGGCTATCGCTTCGTGCTTATTCAAACCGGCTGCGCGTGCTGCATCTGCGAGCGCCTTAACGCGGCCGTGATAGAGATAACCGCCGCGATCGAAGACGACCTGATCGATGCCTTTCGCGAGCGCACGTTCGGCAATTGCCTGACCGATACGCTTTGCCGCTTCGAGGTTGCCGCCGGTGTTGCCGCGCAATTCTTTTTCCGTTGACGCGGCAGAAACCAGTGTCTGCCCTTTGTGATCGTCGATCACCTGCGCGTAGATATGGTTCAGGCTGCGGTAGATCGCGAGTCGCGGCTTCTCGCCGTCACCTTTTACTTTGCGCCGAATCCTTTCGTGGATTGCGGTTCTCATCTCTGCTCTGCTGGTATTAGCCATCGTTATTTGCCTGTCTATTTACCTGTCTTGCCCGGTTTCAACTTGATCGGCACGTCGGCATAGCGCACGCCTTTACCTTTATAAGCGTCCGGCTTACGCAACTTGTGCATCTCGGCCGCCACCTGGCCCAGCTTCTGTTTGTCGATGCTCGTCAACGTCAGCGTCGTCTGATACTGCTGAATGCCGCCCTTCGTCGTCAGACGTTCGGCTTTCGCATCGACTTCCGGTGGAAGCGGAAACTCAATGGGATGAGAGTACCCGAGTGAGAAGACGATCTTCTTGCCCTGTACGTCCGCCTTGTAACCGACGCCCACGACATCCATCTGCTTGCTGAAGCCTTGGGTCACGCCGACGATGGCATTGTTTGCCAACGCCCGCGCGAGTCCGTGCAGTGCAGCCTGCTCGTCCGAAGTGCGCTCGGCGCGCAACTCCTCGCCTTCGACCTTGAAACTGATCCCCTGGGGAATCGGAGTCTTCAGAGTACCTTTCGGACCTTTAACTTCGAGTTCCTGCTGGTGCACAGTGACGGTCACGCCTTTCGGCACCGTGATTACTTTTTTTCCAATTCGCGACATAAGCTATTCCCGGTTTTAGTAAATCTGCGCCAACAGCTCTCCGCCGATATTTTCCCGACGCGCGGCCTTTCCGCTCATCAGACCTTTCGAAGTCGAAACGATATTGATGCCGTAGCCGCCGAGCACCTTCGGAATCTGACTCGATCCGACGTACACGCGCCGGCCTGGCGTCGAGACGCGCTCGAGGTGCGTAATTGAAGACGTACCGCGCGCGTCGTAGCGGAGAAAAATTCGAATGGTACGCTTGAGACCCTCGCCCTTGATGACGAAGTTGTTGATATAGCCCTCTTCCTTCAGGATGCGGGCAATCTCAAGTTTGAGCTTGGAAGCCGGAATATCAACCCGCGAATGCTTCGCCGCGATGGCGTTGCGGATTCGCGTCAACATATCGGCAATGGGATCAGTCATGAAGTAACTCCAGTTATTTTCGATTGCCGATTTCCGATTTCCACTTGGCAATCGGCAATTGGCAGTCGGCAATGTCTTTACCAGCTCGACTTAACTACGCCAGGGATCTGACCCTGTAGCGCCAACTCACGAAAACAGATGCGGCAGAGGTTGAACTTTCGCAAGTAACCTCGCGGCCGTCCGCAACGTTTGCATCGAGTGTAAGCGCGCACCGAAAACTTCGGTCTGCGTGCCGCCTTCGCGATTAATGATTTCTTTGCCATAGCTTTTCTTCGGTATAGATCCGATAGGTCCTATAGGACCTATTATGTTCTGAAGGGCATTCCCAGGCCCTTCAACAATGCTCGTGCCTGTTCATCGTTACGTGCGGTGGTCACGATCGAGATGTTCATGCCACGCAGCTTGTCGACCTTGTTGAAATCGATCTCCGGAAAGATCAGTTGCTCACGAATACCAATCGTGTAGTTACCGCGGCCGTCGAAAGCCTTTGGCGACACACCACGGAAGTCTCTTACGCGGGGCAGCGCCACTGAAACCAAACGATCGAGAAACTCATACATGCGCTCGCCGCGCAACGTAACCACCACGCCAATCGGCATTCCCTGCCGCAATTTGAACGAAGCGATCGATTTCTTCGCCTTGGTGATCACCGGCTTCTGACCGGTGATAACTCGCAGCTCGTCGGCGGCAGTATCGAGAATCTTGTTGTTGGCGATTGCCTCGCCCATTCCCATGTTGATGACAATCTTCTCGAGACGCGGGACGCCCATGGGATTCGTGATGCCAAACTCTTTGGCAATCTGCGGCGCCACGTCTTTCTGGTATCGCTCTTTTAACCTTGCAGACATGCTATTTCTCCGCCCTACTTTTCCAATGAGTGGCCGCTTGCCGCGGCCACCCGGGTCTTGGAACCATCGCTCTCTACGAGATACTTAACGCGCGTCGGCTTACCTGATTGCGGATCGATCAATTGCACGTTGGAAATGTCGATGAACGACTCTTTATCGACAATGCCGCCGCCGCGGTTCGCCTGCGGATTGGCCTTCTGATGACGCTTGATCATCCCGATGCCTTCCACCCTGATCTTTCCTTTGGCCGGATTCACTTCCAGCACACGGCCACGCCTGCCCTTATCGCGCCCAGCGATGATCGCCACCTGATCGTTCTTTCGGATCTTCGAGCGCTTTGTTCCTGCCATCTCTTAAATCACCTCCGGCGCGAGTGAAACAATCTTCATGAAGTTCTTATCGCGCAGCTCACGCGCCACTGGTCCAAACACGCGCGTTCCAATCGGCGTTCCATCTTCCTTGATCAGCACTGCGGCATTCTGATCGAACCTGACATAAGTTCCGTCGGCGCGGCGCACTTCTTTTCGCGTGCGCACAATCACCGCGTCCTGGACCGTACCCTTCTTGATCGTACCGTCGGGAGAAGCCTCTTTGACTGTCACTTTGATCCGGTCACCAAGACTTGCAATCTTTCCCGTGGAACCGCCTATCGGCATAATCATCTCCACGCGCCGCGCTCCCGAATTATCAGCAACCTCCAACGAGGTCTGCATTTGAATCATAGTTAACCCCTCACTTCGCGGCTTTTTGCACTATCTCAACTACGCGCCAACGCTTGCGCGCCGAAAGCGGCCGCGTCTCAACGATGCGCACCTTATCGCCAACGGTCGCACCCAGCTCGTCATGGGCCATGAACTTCGACGTGCGGCGCACATATCGTCGATACTTGCGATGCCGCACCAGACGATCCACGCGCACGATCACCGTCTTCTGCATTTTGTCAGACGCTACTGTCCCGACTTTTTGCGAGCGATGCGCGCGCTTTGCCTTGCTCTGCGGCGTCTCGGTGCTGCTACTCTCTGACGCAATGTTTTCTTCGTTCTCAGCCATTCTTTACTCCAATAGGTCCTATAGGACGTATAGGTCTTGATACGACCTATGAGCTTCGCTCTTTCGTTAGCGTTTCAATGCGCGCCAGCGATTTCTTCTCCTGGCGAATTCGCTTCACAGCGTCGACTTCGCCCAAAGCCAATTTGAAGTTGAGCCGAAACAGCGACTCACGCAGACGAGCTGCCTCGGCGCGGAGTTCGTCCTCCGCCATCTCGCGATACTTGTCGATCTCTTCTCGTTTCTTCATTGCTAGATCGCGCCTCCTTCCTGGTCGGCGCGGGTCACAAACTTGGTTCTAATCGGCAGCTTCTGAGCTGCGAGACGCATCGCGTCGCGCGCTGTGTTCTCGTCAACACCTTCAATCTCGTAAAGAATGCGGCCGGGTTTTACAACTGCGACCCAGTATTCGGGAGCGCCCTTGCCTTTGCCCATACGAGTTTCCGCCGGTTTCTTCGTTACGGGTTTGTCGGGAAACATGCGAATCCAGATCTTGCCGCCGCGTTTGATGTGACGAGTCATCGCAATACGAGCTGCTTCAATCTGGCGATCGGTTATCCATGCCGGTTCCAAACTCTTGAGCCCGTACTCACCGAAGCTAATCTCGCTGCCACGAGTCGCGACGCCGGTCATGCGTCCGCGCATCTGCTTTCGGTGCTTAACTTTTTTCGGCATCAACATAGCTTTTCACTCATTTCCGATTGTCTATTGCCGATTGCCAATTGAAAGACAGCTCTTCTACAGGGCTTCTTTAAATCGGAAATTGGCACTCGGCAATCCTTTCACTGGTTCTCACCGCGTGGTCTTCTACCGTCGGATCCCGATCCCCGCTCTTCACGTTCGCGGCGCGTGCGCGGGCGGCGTTCACGTTCACCGGCTCGCGTTTCGTTAATCGGATCTGAACCAGTACCGCGAGCCATCGCTGCTTTCGGATCCATGATCTCGCCGCGGTAGATCCACACCTTGACACCGATCTGTCCGAACGTGGTCTGCGCTTCAGCAAGACCGTAATCGATGTCCGCGCGCAGAGTATGCAGCGGCAACTGCCCTTGCAGGTGCCACTCGCTGCGGGCGATCTCAGCGCCGTTCAAACGGCCACTCACCTTCACCTTGATTCCCTGCGCGCCAAAACGAAGCGACTCTTCGACCGCTTTTCGCATCGCTCGGCGAAACGCAATGCGCTTCTCGAGTTGGGCGGCAATCTTTTCGGCCTGCAACTGCGCGTTCAGTTCCGGCTTATGGATCTCCTGGATCGACACGAGGACTTCGCGGCCGGTCTTCATCGAGAGATCGCTCTTAAGTTTGTCAATCTCGGCGCCCTTGCGGCCGATGATGATTCCCGGTCGCGAGGTGTAGATGATGATCTTCAGCCGGTTGGCGGCTCGCTCGATATCGACGTGCGATACTCCCGCGCCGGCGAAACGCTGCTTTAGATCTCGCTTCAGTTTGAGATCCTCGAGCAGGAACTCGCCAAACTGTCGCTTGGCGAACCAATGCGAGTGCCAGTCTTTGTTGTAACCAAGCCGAAAACCGTATGGATGAACTTTTTGACCCACGCTGTGCTCCTCTTAAACCTCAGTTCGGCGTTTAACCTCAGTTCGGGTTTTTAAACCTCAGATGGTTTTAAATCCCTTCTCTTTGAGATCTCACTCGTCAGACTTCTTACGCTTTGATCGCGGTGCCGCCGCGGCACCGCCTCGCTTACGACCCTTACTCGCCGCCGGCTTCTTCGTCGCTTTCTTCTCTTCCTCAACCGGCGCAGCCTTCGCCGCTCCTTTAGTCGCTCGAGTTTCTTTCACTTTCGGCTGAGGCCGCTCATCATTACTCAACGAGATCGTTACATGACAAAAATGTCGCTGCTCGCGATAAGCCCGGCCTTGCGGCGCAGGACGCACACGGCGGCGATTCTTTGTTGGTCCACGATCGACAAACGCAGTCCTCACCCATAAATCATCCGGGTCGATCGAGATGTTGGCCTTTTCCGCAGCCTCGTTCGCGTTCGCGATCGCGGAGCGCATGCACTTCTCGACATGTCCTGCGGCGCGTTTCTTCGAAAACTGTAAGATAGCCAGCGCCTGGTTAACGTCCTTGCCGCGAATCATATCGACGACGAGCCGCGCCTTCTGCGCCGACCCTCGCAAATATCTCGCACTCGCTGTTGCTTCCATCCTTCGCCTCTTCGTTTCGTGTCAATCCGTGTCAGTCCGTGGCCTATTTAGCCGGCGGCGCGGCCGCGACCTTAGTTGCCTTCTCCACTTTCGTGCCCGAGTGGCCCTTAAACGTCCGCGTCGGCGCAAATTCACCGAGCTTGTGGCCCACCATGTTTTCCGTCACGTAGATCGGCAGATGGCGTTTGCCGTTGTGCACGCCGAAGGTGAGTCCAACCATGTCAGGCGTAATCGTGGAACGCCGCGACCAGGTTTTGATCACCGGTGGACGCTGTCCGCCAGAGCGGGCCTTCTCCACGGCCTTCGTGATGCCCTTGTCGATGAATGGTCCTTTTTTAACTGAACGAGCCATGTTTCTCCATTTCCGATTGCCAATTGCCGATTGTCGATTTGAAACCGCTCGACGCCTGCTGCCAAATTGGCAATCGGCAATCGAAAATCGGCAATACCTACTTGGTTCTCCGATCCTTCAGGATCATCTTCTGGGTGCGCTTGTTGCTGCGCGTCTTGTAACCACGTGTCGGCTGGCCCCACGGCGTTACCGGGTTTCGGCCGCCGGAAGTTTTACCTTCACCGCCACCGTGCGGATGGTCCACCGGGTTCATCGCCACACCGCGAACGTGCGGACGCAAACCCTTCCAACGCGAACGTCCGGCTTTACCCAACGAGACGTTTTCGTGCTCGATGTTGCCAACCTGGCCCACCGTGGCCTTGCAAACCAACGGAACGCGCCGCACTTCACCTGAGGGCATACGCAACTGTGCGTACTCGCCTTCCTTCGCCACGAGCTGCGCGAACGTTCCGGCGGAGCGCGCCATCTGGCCGCCTTTGCCGGGTCGCAACTCGATGTTGTGAATCTGCGTACCGAGCGGAATATTGATCAACGGCAACGCATTACCGGGAAGAATGTCAGCGTCAGCGCCGCTCATGATCGTCTTGCCAACTTCCAAACCCGTCGGCGCGATGATGTAGCGCTTCTCGCCGTCCACATAAGTGATCAAAGCGATGTGCGCGGAGCGGTTCGGATCGTATTCGATCTGCGTCACACGGCCGGGCACGCCTTCTTTATCGCGCTTGAAATCGACAACGCGATAAAAACGTTTGTGGCCGCCGCCGCGACGACGAACCGTGATACGGCCGTCGTTGTTGCGTCCTGAGATTCGCTTCTTCGGCTCGAGCAGAGACTTCTCAGGAACAACGCCTACCGTCAACTCATCGCGCGTTAAATACGTCTGGTAACGCCGCGCCGCCGATGTGGGTGTAAGTTTCTTTATGCCCATTTTCGTTTATCCGTGGCCTATATCGCCTCGCCGTAATCAACCGGCTTCTCGCCCTGCTTCAGAGTCACGTAAGCTTTCTTCCACGACGGCTTGCGGCCTTCATACCGGCCACGCCGCGCGGTCTTGCCCATGTAGTTGATCGTGCGAATGTGATCGACCTTTACCTGAAAGATCGTTTCCACTGCCGACTTGATCTCCGGCTTAGTCGCGTGTCGATCGACTCTGAAGGTCAACAACTGTCTTGCTTCCTGCGTCTCTTCCTTCGCGGCCAGCGCCTTTTCGGTAATCACCGGCGACTTGATGATGTCCCAAACCGTTCTCATCTTTAGGCCGCCTCCTCTTTCGGTTTACGCGTTCGTTTCGGTTTTGCCGGTGCGGCCTCTGATGCCGTTTCTTCTGTAGGCTCCGTCGCCGACGCCGCCGATTCTTCACCGTTGCGCGCGCCGAGCAACTGCTCGAGTTCGTCCGCAGCCTCACGCGAGAGCACCAGATGATCGTGATACAGCAGGTCGTAGATATTCAGACTAAAACTGTTCACCACTTTGGCTCGTCGCAGATTTCTCGCCGACAACATAAGGTTGTCGTTCTCGAGCGAATCGACGATTAGCGTCTTGCCTTCGAGTCCGAGTGTCGTCAACGACTGCGCAAACTCGTTCGTCTTCGGTTTGTCGAGTGCCCAACCATCGACGACAAAAACATTCCCCTCGCGCACGCGCTCCGACAAAGCGGAGCGCAATGCGCCTTGCCGCATCTTTTTTGGCATGTTGTAGGACCAGTCGCGAGGCTGTGGTCCATGTGCGTTGCCGCCGCCTTTCCACAGTGGCGAACGCAGCGACGCGATACGCGCGCGGCCGGTTCCCTTCTGTTTCCAAAGCTTGCGGCCTGCGCCTGAAACATCGCCGCGCGTCTTGGTCGCGGACGTGCCCTGGCGTGCATTCGCCATGTAGTTGCGCACCGCGGCGTGGATTAACGGTTCATTCAACGGCGCGCCAAAAACAACGTCAGACAGCTCGACCTCGCCAACCTCTTCGTTCTTAATGTTGCGCACCTTAACTGTCGGCATAACCTTCTCCAGCTACTTTGCTCTTACTTCTTGCTCTTGACGGCGGTCTTGATCGACTTGCGGACGATCACGACACTGCCGTTCGCTCCGGGCACCGCGCCACGAACCATCAATAGATTGTTTTCTGCATCGACGCGAGCGACTGTCAGACCTTTAACTGTGATCCGCGCGTCGCCCATGTGGCCCGACGAACGGTTTCCTTTAATAACTCGCGACGGATACGCCGAGGCGCCGATGGAACCCGGCGCGCGCACGTTCATTGAGCCGTGCGATTCCGGACCACGATTGAAGTGATGGCGCTTAACGGTACCGGCGAAACCGCGGCCCTTCGAACGGCCGATTACATCCACCATTTCACCGTCGGCAAACTGATCGACGAGCACTTTGTCGCCAACGTTTGTGTCGCCGTCGCCGGCGGTCAGCCGAAACTCCTTCAAGATGCGCGTTGGCGGAATGCCGCCACCGGTCTTTTCGAAGTGACCACGCATGGGTTTCGTGACGTTCTTCAACTTCAGCGCGATCTCATCGACCAGGCCGAGTTGCACGGCATCGTAACCGTCAGGACCTGCCGCAGACTTCTTCTGGACCACGACGCAGGGACCGGCTTTGATCACGGTCACAGGTGTAACCGTGCCGTCGGCCGCGAAGATCTGCGTCATCCCGATTTTTCTTCCGATGATTCCGTTAATCATTGTCGCTTTCCAATTTCCGATTGCCAATTTGCTTGTTTGCCGCGTGCCTCTTCAAATCGGCAATCGGCAATTGGCAATCGACAATGTCGTTATTGCCTGCCAAAAGCTTTGATCTCGACATCGACACCCGCGGGAAGATCGAGCTTCATCAATGCATCGACCGTCTGGGGTGTCGGATCCAGAATGTCCATCAGCCGTTTGTGCGTGCGAATCTCAAACTGCTCGCGCGACTTCTTGTCGACGTGCGGGGATCGCAGCACGGTCCACTTGTTCTTGACCGTCGGCAATGGAATTGGTCCCGCGACGCGCGCACCGGTGCGTTTGGCGGTTTCGACGATCTCGGTCGTGGACTGGTCCAACACGCGATGATCGTAAGCCTTGAGGCGAATGCGAATCTTTTCGTTCATAAGTTACTCAACCACATCTGAAACCGTGCCGGCTCCGACCGTGCGGCCGCCTTCACGAATCGCGAAGCGCAATCCCTTTTCCATGGCGATCGGCGCTATCAACTCGATCTCCATCGCCACGTTGTCGCCTGGCATCACCATCTCCACTCCTTCCGGCAGGCTCGCCACTCCCGTCACGTCCGTCGTGCGGAAGTAGAACTGCGGCCGGTAGCCGGTGAAGAACGGCGTGTGCCGTCCACCTTCTTCCTTCGTCAACACGTAAGCTTCCGCCTTGAACTTCGTGTGCGGCGTGATGCTCCCGGGCTTCGCAATCACCTGTCCGCGCTCGATGTCCTTGCGGTCGATACCACGCAGCAGCAAACCGACGTTGTCGCCCGCCACGCCTTCGTCCAAAAGCTTCTTGAACATCTCAACA
Source organism: Pyrinomonadaceae bacterium (assembly GCA_035941575.1). Classification (GTDB taxonomy): domain Bacteria; phylum Acidobacteriota; class Blastocatellia; order Pyrinomonadales; family Pyrinomonadaceae; genus PSRF01. The sequence continues at coordinate 4 of DASZDV010000202.1, read as the reverse complement.
CCAG
>DASZDV010000201.1:0-12489 GCA_035941575.1 Pyrinomonadaceae bacterium | reverse complement strand
AAGCGCGACGACGCGCGGCCGCGATACCTTTTCTTTCGTGAACCGTGAACCGTAAACCGTGACAAGTTTTACCCGCTTCGACCGCTACGTTGACCGGCACGCGCGCTCCTTCACGGAGCGTTTGCAGGAGCTGTGTCGCATGCCGTCGGTGGCGGCGCGCGGGACGGGGATGCGCGCGGTGGCCGAGAAGGTCGAGCAGTTGTTGCAGCGCGTGGGCGCGGGCACGCGCAGTTTCAAAATCGGGAGCGGCTTCCCGATCATCTACGGCGAGTGCGGCGCGGGGCCGCGCTGCTTCCTCGTCTACGGGCACTACGACGTGCAGCCCGTCGGGCAGTTGACCGAGTGGTCTTCGGGGCCCTTCGCCGCCGTCATCGAGGACGGCAAGCTCCGCGCGCGCGGCGCCTCGAACAGCAAGGGCGACTTCGTCGCGCGCGTCGCCGCGGTCGAGGCGTATCAGAAGACCTACGGCAAGCTCCCCATCTGCATTCGCTTCCTCGTCGAAGGTGAGGACGGACTTGCCAGCCCGAGCCTCTACCGCTTCGCGGCCGAGAATGCTGAATTGCTGCGCGCCGACGGCTGCATCTGGGACGACGGCTACAAAGACACGCGCGACCGTCTCGTCATCAATCTCGGTTTCAAGGGCATCGCCTTCCTTGAGCTGCGCGCGTACGGGGCGCGCACAGACCTGCACTCGAAGTGGGGCGGCATCGTCCCGAATCCCGCGTGGCGCCTGGTGCAGGCGCTCGCCACTATAACCTCGCCCAAGGGCGTAATCACCATCGACGGGTTCTCATCATACGTTGCTCCCATCAGCGACGAAGATGTGGAAGCGTTGAAGACTATCGAACTGGATGAAGTAGGACTCAAGCGCGAGTTTCGCATTGGCGGTTGGGTGCGTTCGATGAAAGGCCAGACGCTGATCAAGGAGCACATCTTTGGTCCAACCTGCACCATTTGCGGTATGCACACGGGTCACACTGAAGCGGGCGCGAAGACCGTCTTGCCGAGTACTGCAATGGCGCGACTTGATTTCCGCCTGGTGCCGGATTTAACGGCGGAGATCGTCGTTGGACTGTTGCGCGAACATCTCGACGTGCGTGGTTTCAAAGATATCGAGATTATCGAATTGGGCAGTGCGCCCCTTGCGAAGTCCTCGGCGAAGTCGCGAATCGCGCGTGCGGTGGTGGAATCGGCGGCGGAAGTTTATGGCCGGCCCCCGATCGTCTATCCGATGGATCCGTCCAGTGGACCAGTCGGCGCCGTTTGTGGAGTGATGCAGCCGCCAGCGCCTGTCGCGTCGTTTGGAACTGCGTACGCGGGCTCAAATCCACACGGACCGGATGAGAACATTCGCCTCGACGACTTTATGCAGACGATAAAACTCGTCGGCCGTGTGCTTCACAAGCTCGCAGAGACTAAATCAAAACAGGCCGCAGATTTCTTGACGAGTGAAGAGGCCAGAACAACTGCGCCGCTGCCGCGAAAACACGCAGAGAAGAAGGAGTGACTTTGGCAGCGAAGGCAACCGCACGCGAAATCGAGAAACTACGAGAGGAGATTCGGCGTCACGACGAACTTTACTACGTCATTAACTCTCCGGAGATTGCCGACCGCGACTACGACCAACTGCTCGAACAGTTGCAGAAGCTCGAGCAGGCCCATCCTGAATTAATCACGCCTGACAGTCCGACACAGCGAGTCGGCGGCCGCCCGGCGGAGGGTTTTCCCGAGGTGGTCCATAGCCGCCAGATGTTGTCGTTGGATAACAGTTACAACATCGACGAGTTGCGTGCGTTTGACGATCGCTGCCGCCGGCTTGCTGAAGGCCGTCCGCTCGAATACGTCGCCGAGCTAAAGATAGATGGCCTCTCGTTGTCGTTGCAGTATGCCGATACTTTGCTGGTGCGCGGAGTGACTCGCGGTGACGGTCGCATCGGTGAAGACGTTACGCAGAACGCGCGCACGATTCGCAGTGTGCCGCTGCGTCTAAAACCTGATGCCAAAAAGCTCGACACGAATGTTGAGGTGCGTGGGGAAGTGTTCATACCGCGCGAAGTCTTCGAGAAGACGAACGCCGAACGCGAAGAACAGGGCGAACCGCGTTTTGCCAATCCGCGTAACGCCGCCGCGGGCGCCATTCGCCAACTCGATTCGCGTTTGGTGGCGCGCCGTAAGCTCGACATGTTTGCTTACGAGCTGTTTGTCGGCGGCGGACGCAAGCCATTTGCGACTCATTGGGAGGCGCTCGAGTGGCTTCAAGCCGCCGGGTTTCGTGTGAATCCGCATCGCACGGTTTGCAAGACGATCGATGAAGTGATCGACTTCGCGAACGAGAAGGAAGCCCTTCGTGACGATCTCGGCTACGAGATTGACGGGCTCGTGGTGAAGGTCAACTCGATGGCGTTGCAGGATGAGTTTGGCGCGACGCAGAAAGCGCCGCGTTGGGCCGTTGCTTACAAGTATCCAGCGCGACAGGCCTCGACACGTGTTAATGACATTTTCGTGTCGGTAGGACGGACTGGCGCGCTGACGCCTGTAGCGATGTTGGAGCCAGTGTTTCTCGCCGGCACGACGGTGTCGCGCGCGACGCTGCATAACGAAGACGAGATCAAACGTCTCGATGTAAAGATCGGCGACTGGGTAATGATCGAAAAGAGCGGCGAGATCATCCCGAAAGTCCTGAGCGTGATCACTTCAAAGCGGACCGGGAAGGAAAAGGATTTCAAGCCGCCAACAAACTGTCCAGTCTGCGGTGGACTGATCTCACGGATAGAAGGTGAAGTGGTCCCGCGTTGCGTTGCAGCCGATTGCAGCGCGCAGTTGATGGGCCGCTTGATTCACTTCGCGTCGCGACGCGCGATGCGCATTGAAGGTTTGGGTGTGTCACTCACCGAGCAACTCGTCTCGGAAAGCCTGGTGAAGGACGTCGGCGATCTTTATTCGCTCACGCTCGAGCAGGTCGCGGGCCTGGAACGCATGGCCAAAAAGTCGGCGACAAACCTGCTCGAGCAGATCGAAGCGAGTAAGAACCGCGAACTGTCGAACCTCATTTACGCGCTCGGCATACGGCACGTAGGTGAACGAACAGCGGGAATCCTCGCGCACGAGGCAGGTTCGCTCGAACGCCTTGCCGCAATGTCAGTAGAAGAGTTGGACGCGATTCCCGAGATCGGGTTGACTGTTGCTGAAAGTGTGCGCGACTGGTTTGACGATGAAGGGAATCGAGCGCTCTGTGATAGGCTGCGTGCGGCGGGTGTAAATACGGAAGAGACGCGCAAGAGCACTGCGTCTCACGATGAGCGTTTTACCGGAAAGCAGTTTGTGCTCACGGGCACGCTCGCAAGTTTCACGCGCGACGAGGCCAAGGCGTTGATCGAGCAGCGAGGTGGGCGCGTTAATTCTTCCGTTAGTAAAAAGACAGATTATGTCGTGGCCGGCGAAGCCGCCGGTTCAAAACTCGACAAGGCGCAATCGCTCGGCGTCACTGTCATCGACGAACAGGCCTTTAAAGATATGTTGGAGTAAAGCCACTAAAAGGCACAAGAAGCACAGAACCAGGAACAACTCAACTGGTTATGTGCCTTTTGTGCTTCTTTGTGGCCAAGACTGGAGACACCCATGAATAGCTCAGAACAGAATAACCTCAAACTCCTGTACACGCTTTTTTGCGACGACGTTCGGCTCGAAGCCGGCAATAAGTTGTCGTTCATGGGTGTGTTTCAAAACATCATGGTCCAACAACTGCCCGTGTCGTTGATCAAGTTCGCGGTGGTCAATCACTGGCAAGGGCAGGGCAGTTATCTGTCTGAGGTTCGCATCCTCACGCCCGATCGCAAACAGCCGGTCGTCGTCTCGCAACCAACGCGGTTCGAGATCGCGGGCGGAGGCTTCGCCGACAACATCAGCTTCTTTGTCAACGTCACGTTTCCGACGGCTGGTCAATACGTCGTGCAAACGTTGATAGATTCAAATCTGTATCGGGAAGAAGTGTTGACAGTCTCCGACGTCGCCGAGCCGGAGATGCTCGGGACGTCAGAGGCTGTAAATTAAAAGCTGGAAAATGATGGCTGGTCGGCCCTAGCCAACATCAATGTTGAAGAGTTTGATTTTGGAATTGAGAGTGGTTGCCTTAATGCCCAGCAGTCTGGCTGCCCTTGCCTGGTTGCCCCCGGTTTCAGCCAGCGCCATCTTGATCAAGTGGGTCTCAAACCGTTGTACTTCATCGTAAAAGCTTATTCCTCCGAGAATGTCCAAGGGTTTAAGTCTGGTTGCCTCCTCAGTGAAAGCCTTATCACGAGCCAGAGTCTCCGCCTCTGCTAAAAGAGCGTCCGCCAGATCGACAACACGTTGGATGCGGTCGCGGTCGGGCCGCTCGGCAATTTTCAGACGCACGGTCCTGTCAGGCAGTTGATTACCAACTCCTGCCGGTCTCATATTGTCGGTTTCCTTCAGAGCTGCTTGATCGACGTTCATTAATACTCCCCTTTCAGACTGGACCTCTTAATTCGAAAACACCGGGCCTCGAAATTACATGACAAATATTTTTAAGTCTTTCAAAGTATTGCGCCCCGATGTTACAGAAAATAAAAACGGCGACTCCGAAAAATTACGGACCCGCCGTCTCGAAAATTTCTCATTGGTGCGGATGAGAGGACTTGAACCTCCACGATGTCACCATCACAGGCTTCTGAGACCTGCGCGTCTGCCAGTTCCGCCACATCCGCAAGGAACGGGTTGCATTATGCGAATGGGTTTAGAAGGTGTCAACCGTGAAAGAGTTGTGTGAGGGAAGGGGAGAGAGCGGTTTTATCGGCGAAATCTGTGGTTCCCATGCCGTCGCCAAACGCGCCGATCGCGATCAAAATCACGGTCGCGATTTCGTCGCGAGCGCCTGAAGATGTTACCAGTCAAGACCGTGTTATTGCGTCTCGGACCACGTCCATCCCATCTACCATCGCGAGCGTCATGGCAGTTAACAAACTTGCCACACTTCTTGTCCATCTGCCCAAACACTCGCCGGTTTCGTCCCTGGCCCAACGCGTCTGTTGACATACCGATCGCGAGCAGCAGGACCAGAGTGGCCGCTGCAATCAGTTTTTTCATAGGCAGTTTCATAAACGTACCTCCCATCAACTACCATACCACCATCCCGGATGGTCCTGTCTACCACCTTTTGCCACCTGCGGTATTATGATTCCGTATCGATCTGGTTGCCGACATGACAAATATTGACCCGGCGGAAGGACTTGCCGCACGATTTGCGGACGTTCAGGCCCGCATTGCGGCTGCGGCCGCACGATGTGGCCGCGACAGGCGTGAAGTTCGGCTGATTGCCATCAGTAAAACACATCCCGCGGGTCTGATAAGCAGCCTTATCGACCTGGGCGCGACAGACCTCGGTGAGAACCGCGTTCAGGAGGCCGAGAGCAAGATCCTCGAAGTGGGCCGGACTAGGGCCCAGTGGCATTTGGTCGGACACCTCCAGGCGAACAAAGCTCGTCGGGCCCTGACTCTCTTTGACGTTATTCACTCGCTCGACTCCGTAGACTTGGCGCGGCGTTTGAATCGTCTTTGTGAGGAACTGGATAGTGAGTCGCTGCCCGTGCTCATCCAGGTTGACTTGGGCCATGAAGAAACAAAGTCGGGCGTTGACGAGAGTCAACTATCGTCACTCGTTGAAGCGGTTCGAGAACTCCCGCGACTCCAATTGATCGGCTTGATGACACTGCCGCCGTTTTTTGAGGATCCGAAACAAGTTCGACCTTACTTTCGTAGGCTCCGAGAGCTACGCGATCAGCTTGCGCACGGCGGCGTTTTTGGAGATGACGCCGGCGAACTGTCGATGGGCATGACCCACGATTTCGAAGTCGCCATTGAGGAAGGAGCAACGATGGTACGAGTCGGCACTGCCATTTTCGGTGAACGAGAGCAGCCGCAAAAAAGCACAAGAAGCACAAAGGAGGAAGAAGGGGTTAGCAGGAGCACGTAGACATTCGTTGTGCCTCTTGTGCCTCTTTGTGGCGCATGCTGGTGATTTCTCGCACGTTTCTATTTATTAGTTGGGCCATTCAGACGATCATCGTGGCCGTCATCGTGCTGATGATCCTGCGGATGATTGGCGACGCCGTGGATCTGAATCCTTTTGGTTGGATGGCACGTACCTTACGACGGTTAACGGACGGGTTTGTCGTCCCGGTACGCGGTGCGTTGCGCAACGTTGGCGTCGATCCGAAGTTTGCGCCGCTCGTTGTGATCTTGCTGTCGATCCTTTTGGGCTTTTTCATACTCCAATTGGTCGGCACCATCGCTAGTACGCTCGAGGGCGTCATCTCCAGCGCACGAACAGGACAGATGATCTCAGTTCTTGGCTTTATTCTTTATGGACTGATATCCATCTACATTCTCCTGATCTTTATGCGTATTATTTTTTCCTGGGGCATGGTTAGCTACGGTAATCGCGTCATGCGTTTTCTGGTGGATACTACCGAACCGTTACTCGGTCCGTTGCGGCGCACGATCCCGCCGCTCGGTAGATTAGACATCTCTCCGATCATTGCATTCCTAATCTTGTGGCTCTTTCAGGCGGCGATTGCTGGAACGCTCTTGCGTGGTGCAACTCCGATGGCGTTTTGAGAACGAGCCGGTGGGTTCATGGAATTAGATAAGGTTTCACATTATCGAATTCTCGAGAAGCTCGGCGCGGGCGGTATGGGCGAAGTCTATCTCGCCGAAGACATGAAGCTCGGACGCAAAGTCGCGATCAAGATCCTTAGCGAGGAATACACGACCAACAAAGATCGCTTGCACCGTTTCGAGCAGGAAGCTTCAGCGGCGTCAAATCTCAATCACCCAAACATTCTCACGATTCACGAAGTCGGGACAGACAATGCGCGCCACTACATCGCGACAGAGTACATTGACGGCATGACGCTGCGCCGTAAAGCGGCTGCGCAACAGCTCGAGATTCCCGAAATTCTCGACATCGCGGTACAAGTCGCCAGCGCTCTCGAAGAAGCACACGCCGCCGGCATCGTGCATCGCGACATCAAGCCTGACAACATCATGGTTCGCCGCAACGGCTACGTGAAGGTTCTGGACTTCGGCCTCGCCAAACTCACCGAGAACGTAGACAGAACTCCCGCCGATGCCGAAGCCTCGACCCGTGTATTGGTCCAAACAGATGCGGGCGTTGTGATGGGAACGTCGCATTACATGTCGCCGGAACAGGCGCGCGGTAAACAGGTTGATGCGCGCAGCGACATTTGGAGTCTGGGTGTCGTTATCTATGAACTCGTTGCAGGTCGCACGCCGTTCGAAGGTGAAACCTCCACCGACGTGATCGTGGCGATTACGGGAAAGGAACCGCCACCGCTAGCGCGGTTTGCGCCGAATGTTCCTGCTGAGCTCGAGTGGATCATCATGAAGGCGCTGCGCAAGGATCGCGATGAACGTTATCAGACGGTTAAAGAGTTGCTGACGGACTTGCGACGCCTCAAGCAACGACTGGAGTTTGAATCAGAGTTAGAACGAACAGTACCCAGCGGTCTGACGGCGTTCAGAAGCAGCGACGTCTCAGCCGCGCCCACGTCAACTCAGCACGCGTTGCCAACCGCCGAAAAGACTGTTTCACACGTTTCGAGCGCCGAATATATTGCTGAGGGAATTAAACGTCACAAGCTCGCAGCCGCGATCGTCGCTTTATTGCTGTTAGCAGGAACGGCAGCCGGCTTTTACTACTATTACAGTCGCTCACAACCGCTAACGGACAAAGACACGGTGCTCCTGGCCGACTTCGTCAACACGACTGGCGAGACGGTTTTTGACGGCACGCTCAAGCAGGCACTCGCGGTGCATCTTGGGCAGACGCCGTTTCTGAATCTCTTTCCGGAAGATCGTGTGCGCGAAACGCTGCGCTTCATGGGCAAGTCTCCTGACGAACGCATCACGCGCGACATTGGCCGCGAGATTTGCCAGCGGCAGGGAATCAGGGCCTTGCTGACAGGATCGATCGCCAGTCTTGGGAGTCACTACGTGATAACGCTGGAAGCGCTGAACCCACGCTCCGGCGACTCATTCGCACGCGAACAGATCGAAGCTGAGAGTAAAGAAAAGGTGTTGTCGTCGCTCAGCACCGCGGCGTGGAACCTGCGAAAGAAACTCGGCGAGTCGTTGAGCACGATGCAGAAGTACGACGTGAGTATCGAGCAGGCGACGACTCCTTCGCTGGAAGCATTGAAGGCGTATGCGATGGGCAATGACGAACGCGCGAAGGGAAATGCCAAGGCCGCGCTCGCCTTTTACCAGCGTGCGGTCGATCTTGACCCGAACTTTGCGATGGCCTACGCGCGTATCGGTGTGCACTACGGCAACCAGCAACAGATGGAAGCTGCGAAACCTTACGTGGCGAAGGCTTACGACTTGCGCGACCGCGTCAGCGAGCGCGAGCGACTCTACATCACGGAAAAGTATTACACCTATCTGACCGGCGAAATCGACAAGACTATCGAAACACTCCAAACCTGGGCCAAGCTTTATCCAAATGATTTCATTCCCCACAACAACCTCTCTCTCAACTACAAGCTTGTCGGACGTTACGAGGACGCCGTGAAGGAAGGTTTGGAGGCCGTGCGACTCGGCCCGAACAATTTTAGTGCGCACGATAACCTGGTGGCCAGCTACGTTGGTCTCGGCCGGATTGACGAAGCGCAGCAATCGGCGAAGGAACTGGAGCGGATCAATCCCGATTCGATCGGCACGCACTTTACGAAATATCTGTTCGCGTTTTTGCGACGTGACCAGGCAGCGATGGATCGCGAACTCGAGTGGGCCAAGGGTAAACCCGAAGAAGCTGAAGCGCTCGGTACGATGGCTGCTACGGCAGGGTACTACGGCAAATTGAAACAAGCGGAAGAACTTGAGAATCGTTCTCGGGCGCTGTTGAAGTCGCGTGGCGAGCAAGAGCATGCCGCGCAAAACTTGGTTAATTTGACGGCTAACCTTCTGTACGTCGGTAGGTGTTCAGAAGCAAAGAACCATGCGAAAGCAGCGCTGTCACTCTCGCGTGGTCAAAGTATTCTGGTACCCGCGGCATTGATCTTTGCGGTCTGTGATGATCAGAGTCAGGCGCAGTCGCTGCTCGAAGATCTTCATAAACAGTATCCGAAGAGCATGCTCCTCGTTACGTTGGTCCAGCCGGTGGTGCGAGCGGAGGCGGAAAGGAGCCGCGGCAATATCGATCAGGCTGTGCAGTTGATGGAGTCTGTGCGCGCTTACGATATGGGGTTGCTCACGGGCCTTGGCAACAACTACGCGCGTGGAAGTCTTTACCTTACACAACATCGCGGCAACGAGGCTGCCGCGGAGTTCAAAAAGATCATCGATAGTCCGGGCATCGATCCGTTTTCTCCAGCCCACACGCTGGCCCATCTCTGCCTGGGCCGCGCGCTGGTTATCAACGGCGATACCGCGGGTGCTCGGAAGGCTTACCAGGACTTCTTTGCGCTGTGGAAAGACGCGGATCCCGATCTGCCGATTCTGGTGCAGGCAAAGAAGGAGTATGAACAACTGAAATAGCCGCAGCGGTTGTGATATATTGCGCTGCCTAACACCCTCCAGAAGGACCTAATCAAATGTCGGGACATTCGAAATGGCACAGTATCAAGCACAAGAAAGGCGCGCTCGATGCCAAGCGCGGAAAATTGTTTACGAAGTTTATTAAGGAAATCACGGTCGCGGCGCGCACGGGCGGCGGCGATCCGGAAGGCAACGCACGCCTGCGCAAAGCGATTGCCGACGCCAAGGCCGGGAACATGCCGAACGATACGATCGACCGTGCAATTCGTCGTGGCACCGGCGAAGAAGAAGGCGTTCACTACGAAGAGATTACATACGAGGGTTATGGTCCAGGCGGCGTCGCGTTGATGATTCAGTCGATGACCGACAATCGAAACCGCACGGTCGCGGAGATACGGCACATCTTCTCCAAGAACGGTGGGAACCTCGGCGAGACGGGTTCGGTCGGTTGGATCTTCGAAAAGAAGGGTTACATCGTCATTGAAAAAGCGGCTCGGTCAGAAGAGGAACTCTTCGATCTTGCCATCGAAGCGGGTGCTGACGATTTGCGTGACGACGAAGACAATTTTGAAATCATTACCTCGCCCGATGCGTTTGATACCGTGCTCACAGCGGTGAAGGGCGCGGGAATCGAGCCGCAGGTTGCGGAGGTTGAAATGGTCCCGCAGAACTACGTTCGGCTTGAAGGTGGCGATGCGCGACAGATGTTGAAGTTAATGGAAGCCCTGGAAGATCACGACGACGTGCAAAAGGTTTCGGCAAACTTCGACATCAGCGAAGCGGACATGGCCGCGGCGTAGTGTTAGCCGCGGATATCTGTGGCCAATTCGTGTTCTTCCGTTCGGACCGGCTCGCCCATAACGATACGAACACTATAAGTTTTTTCCTCATCCGTAAGTGGGATTGCACCACCGCTCTGCGTCGCCCCATCTACTTCGACGCTCACCACGCCTCGACTCACGCCTGATGGGTTTTCAACTTTGATCCGGTAAACAGCGCGTCCGCGGCGATACGTGATCTCGAAGTCGCGCCACCAGCGAGGCACACAAGGATCAATTTGCAGTCGATTACTTTGCAGCTTGAACCCGAGAATCGATTCCAACCCGGCGCGATACATCCAACCGGCTGAACCTGTATACCACGTCCAACCTCCTCTGCCCGTGTGCGGCGGCACTGCGTAAACATCTCCTACCGCAGCGTAAGGTTCGACCTTGTACTTGTGCAGTCCGGCGCGTGTCGATGAGTGATTGATTGGATTGAGTAGTGTAAACAGTTCACCGGCGCGTTCGCCGTCGCCGAGTAGCGCGTAAGCGATGAGGGTCCAAAGGGCGGCGTGGGTATATTGCCCGCCGTTCTCGCGCACGCCCGGAACGTATCCCTTGATGTAACCCGGATCCATACTGCTCTTATCGAACGGCGGCGTGAAGAGAATTACGAGACCGTCGCCACGCCGTATCAAAAACTCTTCAACCGCAGCCATCGCGCGTCCCATTCGATACGGATCCGACGCGCCTGAAATCACAGACCACGACTGCGCAATCGAATCAATACGGCACTCTTCATTGCGCGCCGAACCGAGCGGAGTACCGTCGTCGAAATATGCACGGCGATACCAGTCGCCGTCCCATCCCTTTTCTTCGAGCGCTTTCTTCAGATGGTCCAGATGTTCGCGATAACGCTTTGCACGTTCTTCGTCTTTGCGCTCTTCGACGTGTGGCGTGAACATCGCGAGCGCCATGTAGAGAAACCAGCCGAGCCAAACGCTTTCACCCTTGCCAAGCTGGCCCACGCGATTCATGCCGTCATTCCAGTCTCCGCCGCCCATCAATGGCAAACCGTGCTCACCGACTTTCAGACTGCGGTCGAAGGCGCGCGCGCAGTGTTCAAGGACGGACGCCGACTCTGACGAGACGTTTGGCTGCATGTAGTTCTCGAGTTGTCCCTCTGCGAGCAGTGGTTGTTCGAGAAACGGAACGACTTCGTCCAGCACGGATTCGTCGCCTGTAACGTTGATGTAGAAGGAAGTAACGAACGGCAGCCACAACAGATCATCGGAGATCGTGGTGCGCACGCCACGTCCGGACGGCGGATGCCACCAGTGTTGGACGTCACCTTCCTTGAATTGATGCGCACTGGCGAGCACGATCTGTTTCCTCGTGATCTCCGGACGGCTGTAAACGAGGGCCAGTACGTCTTGTAATTGATCGCGAAATCCAAACGCCCCGCCGGATTGGTAAAAAGCCGTCCGCGCCCAAACGCGGCACGAGAGCGTTTGATACAACAGCCAGCGATTGAGCATCGTGTCGAGCGCCTGATCCGGCGTTCGCACTTCGATCGTGCCAAGCAGTTCGTCCCAATGGTCCAGTACCTTTTCGAACGCCGCATTGACGTTGCCCGCTTGGCGGAATGTTGCGATCAGTGCCTGTGCTGCTTCTTTTGATTCAGCTTCTCCCAATAGGAAGATGACTTCGCGTGCCTGGTGTGGCGCGAGTTCGATGGTCGTCTGAATTGCCGCACACGGATCGAGTCCTGCGCCGTCGCGCCCACCCAGGCTTACGCGTCGGAGCGCGGCCGGTGCATCCAGTGAACCGTTGCGGCCGATGAACTCTTTGCGATCGCAGGTGGCGCTTGCGAGTTGTTCGCTCATCGCGACAAAGGCGATGCGCTCCGCAAATTCGTTGTTGTACGGGTTGCGAGCGAAGATCGTCGCTGCCGGCTCGTCGATCTCCGTGATGACGTATGGAGCTGACGCGGAGCGCGATACACCCATTACCAGTTCGTTGTAGTTCGTAATCGTAAAGCGTCGCTTGCGCGCGGTGCGATTTCGCAAGCGTAGCAGGGAGATCTTCACTGAAGCGTCGAGCGGCACGAAGACCAGCAACTCCTGCGACACTCCGTGACTGGTGTGTTAGATCG
>DASZDV010000200.1:0-14100 GCA_035941575.1 Pyrinomonadaceae bacterium | reverse complement strand
ATACCAAGTTTACACACACACCACCACCCGGAGAAGTCGTTCCAACAACCCTTGCAAGTAACGGAATAAACTGGACCAGGAATTTACAAAACCCGTGAACTACAAACTACGCGGTCTCCAGGCTACGGAGCGGCAATACCTTTCTTAATATTTCGTTGCCATGCTTCGTAGTTTCTAATCCGGCGTTTTGCTTGCTTGCGTGTCAGTTTCATTTCCTGGGCTACGTAATCGATCCGGGCGGTTCGATCTTTCTTCTTGTCAAAACGGTCGCCTGGGGCCCTGAGGTAGATTTTGTAGGCATACGACCATTCTGCTTTGATTTCTTCGGTGGCCTGGACGCCACGTCTCTCTGGCATGCTGCGGCTCCCTTCAGGAGTTTTTTGGATCGGGATTCTACCTCCCACTTACCGCCTCCGCAACCAAGTAATCAGCGACAACGTGCTCAAAACAGCGGCCACGCCGACGAGTCCATAAACGACGTACGTGACCACATCCGAGTTGATGTAAGCGATCAATTTACGTCCAAAATACAGCGCCAATATCGCTTCAGTTGTAAACCTAACGAGACGGCCCACAAACACCGCGCCGAGCAGTTTTCCGCGCGGACATTGCAACGCCGACGCGGTCATCACCACCGGCGTGAACGGAAACGGCGGCGGCAACACAGTCGCGACAAAAACAGTTATGCCGGCTTTGTTCTCAATCTTCTTTTTGAACTTCTCGATTTTTCCCGGACTCAAAAAACGCTCCAGTCCTTTTTCACCTGACTTGCGCATCAGCACGTCGAGAACAAACACACCAACAATAGAGCCCATTACACACACGAGCACGTAACCAATCCACACCATGCTGCCACGATTAGAGTTTACCAACGCGATTAGCAGTAGATCGTTGCCGAAAGGCAGAACGAGAAAAGAAGAGTCGAGAGCACTCAGCAGAAAAAGACCGAAGACACCAAGACGGAGGAAAAACCGGATCATCGTCACAGACTACCCAGAACAGTATGCGTAATCTGTGACAGCGTTAACTCAATTCGGTCGGATGATCACGTTATCGCTAAAGTTTCGGAAGCCAGTCGCACTGAACGACGCTGAGGGCGTCACGCCGAGCAACCCCTGGACGATCGATAGCCGCGTCATGATGCGCGGCTCTGCAAACTGAAATCGTCCGGCCAACGCCTCCGCGCGCTCGAAGTCAGTTTTTGCCAGCAGCGCCAACTCCTGGCCGTAACGATTAATCATGCTAACGAGGCCGCTGCTGCCCTGCATCCACATCTCGCCGTCGCGAAACATGCTCACTTCAAAACCATTCAAGACTGAGGCCGCATTCATCAACTCGTTGAGCTGACTAATACCGGGATCGAGTATTTCAAAACTGCGCGCCGTATCCAGCGTGGCAAACGCGCGTGCAACCTTGAGCTGTTGCTCGAACTGGTCGTAACTCGTCGGTCGCCGGTTCGTTAGCTGCCTCGCTTCTTCCAACAACTGGGTTGCGAGCTTCTCGTTGACCTTTTGCGTGTCGCGCGCGATCTGGATCAGCAGATCGATCTTTTCGTTATCCGTCTGAAGGCGGGCGACACTTTGCCTGATCTCATCCAGTCGAGCGCCGGCACCCTTCTGGGCCATTTCACTGAAGTCGATCCGTTGCATCACGCTATCGCGAGCATTTGCCTGCAAGTGGTCACTCGCAATCTGTCGTGCCTGGGCCGTGTTACCTTCCTCGAGAGCTTTGTACGCCGCTTGTTGATAAAGACGCGATTGCATTTGCGGCGGCGCAATTGCCGCAGCCTGGACCAGTGCGGCAGCAGTAGGATTGCCCTGAAGCACACTCATCGTTTGCGACATATTCACCGGCGAGTTCGGACCACCCACGCCGACTTCTACAAGTTTCTGACGGATCTGAGTCGCTTTCGCAGGCATGTACTGATCGATGACCGGCAACGCGATTTGTAAAGATATGAGCAGCCGTCGCGCGGCGATTTGTTCTAACTGCGGTTCGGTGGGTTGTGCCTGGACGTTCGGTGCTGGCCGAACTCCAGGACCACCAGGCCCTGGACGTGCGCGCTGAGCCGCCGCATTCGCCAGTGCCTGAGGTGGCGTTGCCTTCAGCGCGAAATCAACAACACTCCCGAGCAGATCGACATACGCGCTCTGTTCCAACACAGGTGCAGGGCCATCGGATCGCACGCTCGATGTGGCCGCACTGGCGGCCGGACGTGGACCTGGAATCAACAGCAACTGCGCCAGAGCTGTAGCTTCGTTGTTCGTTAGCAGGTTCGTCGTCTGAAGTTTTTTTACAGTCTTGTCGGCAAGTTTGGCTGCGGCGTCTGCGTCCTGCTTTTGGAGCTGATTGATGACTTGCGTAATGGTGCGCGGAAACTGACCTTTGTCGATCATCTGTTCGGCGTTTTGCGCCGCGAATTTTGGATCCAGCGCAGCAACACGGCCGAGAAGCGTCTGCTCGAGATTTTCCTCGACGTTGATCTGGCGCGGTCCACGCTGATCGGTTGCCACTGGTTGTGCCGGCGGTTTCGTCGACGCCAGCAACTGATATGCGAGTTGCGCGTCGTGGCGAGCAGCGGCGAGCACGAGTTCCTGGCGGAGTTGAACCGAACGTCGCTCCGGCATCGGTGGTGCGCCACGCCGATTGTTATTGCCTTGCGGAGTCCGGCCCAACTCAGCAACGCCTTCTGCCGCCATTGCAAACAGCGAACGCGCACGCCCCTGATTGCTGTCCCAAAGCATGTCGGCGGCGTTGATCTGCACTCGAACTCGGTTCTCAGTGAGCCTCAACGACTGCGCCTCATCGATCACCTGATCGAGCAGCCGGTACGCATTCTTCTCCCGTTCGGCTTTCTCCTTTTCCAACTGTTCGTCACTCGGTTTTTCGGTTGGCTGGTCCTGCGCGACTACGGGAATGAAGGTGATGCCAAGGACCAGTAGAACGAGCAATAGTTTGTTCATGCGTATTACCTCTGCGACGGGGCTCGGGGAGACTGGCCCGAATCCTACAATTCATGTTCGGCTTTAGCAATTCGCCAGCTATAATCCCGCCGTTTCCGGGCACAACTGAAGCGAAACCCCGCGTCTATCGAACTCGTAATGCTGGTGAAGTCCGTAATAAGGGTGAACCAATGAAAAACTTAGCCGTTTTACTCACGCTATTGTGCGTTGCGCTTCCTGTGGCCGGGCAACAGTCTTCAGGGCCGTCTTCGCCGCAGGCATCGCGGCAAGCCGGGCAGCAAAGTTCACAGCAGGCGGAGCCGCAATTCAAACTGGTCGAGTTTCAGATGGCGCTGGTAAAGCGCGGACCGAAGGCGCTGCCCGCGGACTGGCTAACTTCCGCTTTGCACAAACAGCACGTCGAATACGTTCGTTCACTGCTCGAAGCCGACAAAGCGATGATTGCGGGTCCTGTCATGGACGATCCCGAACTGCTCGGCGTCTACATCTTTCGCACAAAGTCAGTAGACGAGGCGCGTGGTTGGATCATGGCTGATCCTGCGGTCGCGGCCGGCTATTTCGTTCCGGAATTGCATCCGTGGTGGTCAGAAGACGTGATGAAGAAAACCACCACGCCGCAAAAGAGGATGACCGCTTATCTCGCGTTCCTCGTGCGTGGCGACAAGTGGACCGCGGAGAAGACTCCTGAAACCGAAGCGATTCAAAAAGCGCACCTCGCAAACATCAATCGACTCGCGGAAATGAAGAAGCTCGTCGTCGCTGGGCCATTTGGCGATAACGGCACACTCCGCGGGATCTTCGTGTTCCGCGTTGATTCGATCGACGAGGCGCGTCAGCTTGCCGATACCGATCCTGCAGTGAAGGCGGGACGGCTCGCGCTGCAGATTCATCCGTGGCTTGTGCCGGAAGGAATTCTGCCGTGAGGCAGATCAACGTCAGCGGCTAGGAGGCGTGAAGCGATATGTACTGTCCGTCATGTGGTTCTGAAGAACGACAACTGAGTCAATTCTGTCGCGCGTGCGGAACGGATTTGCGTGTTGTGCGCAACAGTCTTGAACGTCCTGACGCGATCACTGCATCCGCAGTGTCTGCGCGCGAACAGATGGGACTCGCGATCGCCGATCAGATCAGGCAGATGCGAACCGGCAAGGATCTCGAACACGTGGCAGAAGACGTTTTGCCGTCCTTTGAGAAGTTTCTCGAGTCGCCGGAAGAGAGACGGTTGCGGCGGGTGCGTGCGGGAGTGATCACTGCGTCGATCGGATTTGGGCTTACGTTAGTCACTCTATTGGTGGCCATCGACAATGGCGCTTTCTTCCCGGTGCTACCAGGCTTCATCACCTTCATGATCGGCATCGGGCTCATCGTCAACGGTCTGCTATTCACGGTGCCACGCAAGAAGTTACCGGGAGATGCTGACGACGCGCTTGCGCAACAGGCACTTGATTCTGTGCAAAATCGCGCGCGCCACGAGGCGCTTGCGGCCGGAACGAACGAACTTGGTCCCGCCACAAATCCTCCGCTCGCCTCAATTACCGAACACACAACGCACCACTTGAAGACAAGCAAGTCGTAAGGAGCGCTCGATGGCTGTGTTGCTGGAAGGTGGCTGCCGGGTCGCGCAAATGCGTGAAGGCATTCCGCAGGTCGACGGCACGCTAAAGATGTGGACCCACATCGGTCCAGAGACTCGCGCGAAAGCCGTCTCGCTTCGAATACTCGAGTTCGGGCCGGGAGCGTCGCCCACGCTCAATAACGACCAATGCGACGAAGTGCTCTTCTCACTGGACTCCTGCAAGCTTTTCATCGACAACGACGCTCACGACATCGAACGCGAATCCGGCGTTTTCATTCCTTCACAAACGGCCTATCGCATCGAAAACTCCGGAACAACTGCGATCTGTTTCGTCAGCGTTAAATCTCCTGCGAGCGACGCTTCTCGTGCGCGCGTCGTCAAACTAAGCGATCAACGCGCGATGCCGACCGGCGATCGCTGGTACCGCGTACTAATCGACTCTGAAGTGACTCAGTTTGTCGGATCGATTCCGCCAGGCCGCGCGCCGGATCACTTTCACGAGTATGAAGAGGTGCTGTTTATTCTGCGCGGCGAAGGCCGCATGTGGACTGAAGCCAGATCTACGCCGATTGCGTACGGTTGTTGTGTGTACTTGCCGCGACGACAGGTGCATTGTGTCAAAAACACAGGTGACGGTGAATTGCGTGTGCTTGGCGTGTTCTATCCGGCGGGCAGTCCCGCAGTGAGGTACGAAACAGCTACTCAAAGTCTCTGATGTCTCTAAACGGCCGTTCCGCGTCGTTGAAATCGGGCCGGTAGTAGTACGAAGTTCCGTCAAACTCCTGTACCCAACCTTCTTCGATTCCCAACTCTTCGAGCGCCGCAGTCGCTTTCAACCATTCAGATTCCCGAATCCGGCGCGAAAGCAAAACGTAACGCTTATTCGACTCGGCCTGGTGCGTCGGGTAATACTGGGCCATCAGCGAGATCGCAACGCGCGGACTCAACTCATCGCGAATCCACTTAATCGATTCGCGTATACTGCCGATGTCATTCGGCAAAACCAACAAACGGACCACCAGTCCGCGCTTCAACAACCCGTTATCATCGAACGCAAGCGTGTCACCCGTTTGCCGGTACATCTCTTTCAACGCGAGTCGGGAAAACTCTTTGTAACCGCTGACCTTCGAATATAGATAACCTGCTTCGTCGTCCGCATACTTCAAATCCGGAAGATACACATCGACGATGCCGTCGAGCGGTCGCAACGTGGAAACCGCGTCGTACGCGTTTGTGTTGTAAACAATCGGCAATCGCAAACCCTGTTGCGCCGCCATGAAGATCGAGCGCACCATCTGCGGTGCAAAGTGTGTCGGTGAAACGAAATTGATGTTGTGACAACCGCGTGCCTGCAACTCCAGCATTATCTCGGCGAGCCGTTCATGCGTGACTTCATTCTTGAGTTGCTGCTTGTGCGTTTGCGAGATTTGGTAGTTTTGGCAATAGACGCAGCGCAGGTTGCAGTTGCCGAAAAAGATATTGCCGGCGCCGCGTGTTCCGACCAGAGGTGGCTCCTCGCCGAAGTGTGCGGTATAAGACGAAACGATCGGCAAGCGGCCCGAGTAGCACGCAGCGATCTCGTTGTTCAAACGGTTGTTCAGACAGTCGCGCGGGCAGACAGTGCAACTTTCGAGCAGACGTTCAAGTGCTTCCACTCGCTCTTGCAACACGCCAGTGCGAAGCAAACCAAGATACGATGGCTCGCTGCTCATGCTGTCGGGCGATGGATTCACAACATCAGTCATGACGTCTGAAGTGAACGAAATGCGGCTTGTGCTGTTCGACTATCTCAGCCGGCGTGGATCGTTTCGATTGTTCCCAGATGAAGTCCATCTCGCCGTGAATTGTGCTGAGCGCCAGCCGTGCTTCAAAGATTAATAGAACACTACCGTAGAAAAGAAAGCACGCGCCGGCAAGTCCGAGCGCGATAGGCACGAAGTTGTAACGCGGGTTACCGGTGAAGGGAACGATGCCGATTGCGACGCTGGTCGCGACAAACATTCCCAGACTCAGGTAGAACGTCACCATGCAACGTTGCAGCAGTCGTGCGCGGCTCGTCAACTTGTCCAGTTGTTGAAAGATCAACTTCTGCCGTTCAGTTGCTGCTTCGCCGCGATCCCTGCGGTCAGCCATGGCTTCGAGGCGGTCCGACAATGAACGGACGCGGTCCACGACCCGGCCCAGCCGCGATGAAGTGGAAAGAATCATGCTGCCGCACGCTGAAATCAACACGGCTGGAGTGATCATGGCCGTCAAAACCGCTATGGCAGACGCTGAATCCATCGTTGCTCTTTTATAGTTAATGCTGTAATCCTGTCAAAACCCGCATGCGCATCTGGCTTTCCAAAAACAGTGAAGTGCCGATTCGCGAACAACTCGTGA
Source organism: Pyrinomonadaceae bacterium (assembly GCA_035941575.1). Classification (GTDB taxonomy): domain Bacteria; phylum Acidobacteriota; class Blastocatellia; order Pyrinomonadales; family Pyrinomonadaceae; genus PSRF01. The sequence goes on along the minus strand of DASZDV010000200.1, from coordinate 7,179 downwards.
CTCAGATTGTCCTCGGCATCGTTAGTAATGACCTGAAGGTCAACGAACGGCTGCCAAGCACACGCGATCTCGCGCGTCGTTACGACATTCACGCTAATACCGTCAGCGCTGCGTATCGTGAACTTGCCAGGCGCGGTTGGGTTGAATTTCGCAAGGGCAGCGGCGTGTACGTGCGCGCACGAACAGACGACAAGCTGGAGCAGCATCTTCCGCTGGACCAGTTGGTGTCACGTTTCTTCCGGAGCCTGCGCGAAGATGGACATTCGCTTTCCGAAATTCAGGAAGCAGTGCGTCGCTCGTTTTCGCTGCAACGTCCCGATCACTTTTTGTTGCTTGAACCGGATCCGGAGTTGAGAGAAATCCTCGTCGCTGAGATTGCGGGCGCGGCAAAGGTCAAAGTGAAAGGCGCTGGACCAGCGGACATTGACGGCGCTTCGTCGTTGACGGGCGCAGTGCCGTTGGTCCTGTACGGACACCTCGAGAGTTTTGGTGAACGGATCGATCCGCAGACAGATCTGCTGGTGCTGCACTCTGCTTCGGTGGTTGAGTCGATGCAAGGTCAGACGCGTCCACCGGTGGATGCGCTCGTGGCAATCGTGTCCCGCTGGCCCGAGTTTTTGCGTTGGGCACGGACGATGCTTGTGGCGGCGGGCCTTGATGCGGACGCGCTGAGTTTTCGTGATGCGCGGGAGCGGGGTTGGGAGAAAGGACTACGCTCCGCTACGTTCGTCATCACCGACTCTTTGATGGCCCCACGAATACCGGCGGGTTGCGAGATCAAAGTCTTCCGCGTCCTCGCCGCCTCATCCCTTCGCGACATCCGTGACTACGCCGAACGGTTTTTGGCCACAGATTGACGCGGATTAATCCGTGTCATCTGTGTCACTGCTTGTCCTTCGCGAGAGTGCGTACGTAGTTCACGACGTTCCAGCGTTCTTCCTCGGTCATGCGTTTCTCACCGGCGGGCATGATTCCGGTGATCCCCTTCGAGATCTTCCAGAAGACTTCGCCGTCGGTCATCGCCGTCATTCGTTCTTTATTCGACAAATCCGCGGGCTTGCGCCGCAGGCGCGGAAGATTCGCTTCATTCCCAGATCCGGCTTCGCCGTGACAATAGATGCAGTTGCCCTTGGTGCGCTCGAGGTACAGCTCTTTGCCTTTCGCGATCGACTCTGCCGATGACATCACAGGGTTCTTCGTCTTGTCGGCATCTTCCGGCAATTCCCATGTGTTCTTCGAAAAATCCTGTTCCGGTTTTCCCGGTCCAACGCCTCTACTGTCGTTCTGATTCTTGTTGACAGTCGTGGAACTATTTGCGTTTTGCGCTAAAGAACTCGATTCCGTCCGGAGCACACTCGCACACAACACTGTCGCCGCGAGCAATAGGGCAAACGCCGTCAGGCGCAGAATGATGGACATATTTCCCTCCTTCTCGATCATTTTTTATCTTCGTTTCCTGGGTACCCGCCGCTTCGTTGTCGTTTTCACCGGCGTGGTGACGGTCGCCGCCGGGGTCGCAGGTTTCGATGGCTTGAAAATCTCAGCGACTACCGTCTGCGGAACATCAGCTTCCCAAACAATCTCGCTGTCCTTTGGCGTCAACTTGATATTTTGCATAACTGCCTGCACTTGTTTTTCGGAGATCTCGCTGAGCACTTCTCGCATCAGGGCGGAGAACAAACCACCAATAATCTTCGCGGTGTCTGGATTATCAGCGTTCATTGCACCGCGCAGACTGAAATTGTTTCCCGACATCGTTATAGCCGTGTAGAAGTTACCGAAATCCGTATTACAACGTCCTTCGCGTGGCGTTGTTTCCGTACCGAAAAAACCAAACGCCTTTGCGAAGGAGGCTATTGGCGTTCCCGTTGCGGCCATGAGCACGTTTGGATCGCGCATGAGCGACTCAAGCGTCGCAGGATTGATCCGCCCAGTGCCTTCCGCAGCGTCAACGGCTGACTTGAGATACGGAAGATTGCCGATCGCGATCGAGTTACCACTCAACGTCACTATTCCGATCTCCGTAAGCGACTTGAGCATCGGATTCTTTTCTGCTTGCGCGACAATCGGATCGATCTTCATCAACGCAATGCTCTTTGAGCCATATTTCTCGACACGGAGTTTTTCCTGAAGAGACAATTGCGCCAGTGAAAACAGCGAGTCGGCGCTAAAATCACCGCCGGCCACGGCCAAAACATCAGGCGCCACGAAACTCAGATCGCCCGCCGGTTTGTGAAAACGGACCGCGAGAACGAGGTACTCAACCGTCGAGGGATCGATCCCCGCTCCTTTTTTAATGTCGGCAAACGCGTTGCGCATCTCCGCGAGATCCTTCGCCTGCATGACTTTCGGCGCCGCCTCATTCAGGATCTTTTGCGGACTGACGTAGATCAACACGTCTGCGTCGGGAAGGCTGGCAAGCGCTGACGGTGCGGATTGAGCCGCCGCTGTAGTTGCGAGCAGGGGGAACAGGATCGCGGCCGCCAGCCATAGTTTCATTGATCTGGTTTTCAAGTTGACCTCCAGTCGAAATTAAACGTGAGACAGTTCTTTGCGTGTGAGTTCGTTCTCGGTGTTACCCGTGTTCAGTGTTGAAATCGGCTCGAACAACAGTACGTGACACTCCTCGTCCGCTACGGGCCGGTGTTCCACGCCTCGCGGCACGACGATGAGTTCGCCTTGTTCGATCCAGACACTCTGCTCCGCACCTTCGTCACGATATTCCATCCTGAACCTCCCTTTTACTACGAGGAAGAGTTCGTCTTCGTTTTCGTGATAGTGCCAGGTGAACGGCCCCTCAAACTTCACCAGCTTCACATACTGCCCGTTCAGCTCTGCGGCGATGCGCGGATTCCAGTGGTCGTTTATCAGCGAGAGTTTCTCGCGCAAATTGATCTTATTCATACCTGATGATAACGGAAACAGGCGGCGTCGTGATCGTTAACGATTCCTACTGCCTGCATGAACGAGTAACAGATCGTTGAGCCGACGAACTTGAAACCTCGCTTCAAGAGGTCCTTGCTCAACGCGTCAGAAATCGGCGTGCGGGCGGCGAGTGGTTGTCCACGTTTTCGCCGCAGTGGTTTGCCGTCAACAAAGCGCCAAACGTAATTGTCGAAACTTCCGAACTCACGCTTGACGTCGAGAAAAGCGATCGCGTTCGTGACGGCGGAGTTTACCTTAAGCCGGTTACGAATGATTCCGGCATCATTCATCAGCGCCGCGATCTTGCGCCGATCATACTTCGCAATCTTCGCAGGATTAAAGCCTTCGAAGGCGGCGCGATAGTTTTCCCGTTTGCGCAGGATCGTTTCCCAACTCAATCCGGCCTGTGCGCCTTCAAGAACAAGAAACTCGAAGAGGCGAGTGTCGTCATGAACAGGCACACCCCACTCCTCGTCGTGGTAGGCAATTGATAATGGAGTGCTTGCCCAGAAGCAGCGCTTGGTCATTCGGCTATCCGATTTTGCCGGTGAGACATTTTACGACAGAAACCAGTTCGCGGATCTCAACGGGTTTCGCCACGTGAGTATTATAGCCTGCCGCCATCGCGCGGATGCGGTCTTGCGCGCGCGCATAAGCAGTCAAAGCGATAGCCGGGATGTGTTCTTCCTGTTCGCCTTCCTGTTGCCGCACCTGTCGGATGAGGCTGTAACCGTCGGTGTCGGCCATGCCAATATCGCTGATCAGCAGATCGAAATGTTCTTTGCGAAGCAATTCGACAGCTTCGGACGCTGTGGTAACGCCGGTGACCTTCGCGCCATGTTCGCGGAGATCTATAGCGAGCAAATCGAGTGCGTCAAGCTCGTCTTCAACGACGAGAATTCGCAAGTCTTCGAGGTCTTCATCCGTCACGCTGCGTTCTGGTGATGCGGCAGCCGGTGGCGCTGTACCGTTCAAGTCAGCGCTCGGCATTGGGAGTTTGACGGTGAACACTGCGCCGGAGCGCACCGTCCCATTCTCGACAGCGATCAACCCGCCATGCAGTTCCACGAGATGGCGAACTATCGCTAAACCCAACCCGAGACCGCCGTGCATGCGCGTCGTTGATCCATCAGCCTGCCGGAACCGCTCAAATACATGTGGCAGAAAATCGGGAGCGATGCCCGGTCCAGTGTCGCTGATCTGAATCTCGGCGTAGATGCCGTCCTGCCTCAAGGTGATTCCTACAGCGCCGCCGGGCGGTGTGAACTTGGAGGCATTCGACAAAAGGTTCCAGACTACCTGTTGCAGACGGTCAGCGTCGCCTGCAATGATTTTCAATCCGTTGTCATAGTTCGTCTCGACCTTGATGTCCTTCGCATCAAATGCGGGCCGCACTGCGTCGAGTGCCGCGTTAACAACCGACACGAGATCCACCGGGCCAAGGTGCAACTGAAGTTTGCCTGTTATTACCCGCGAGACGTCGAGAATGTCTTCAATGATCTGCTTCTGCGCCCAGGCGTTGCGTTCGATCACGTCGATGGCGTGGCTTGCACTATCGTCATCCAGCCTTCCAGTCTTCAACATTCGCGACCAGCCGATCACCGCGTTCAATGGTGTGCGAAGTTCGTGCGACAAAGTCGCCAGAAACTCATCCTTTAATCGATTGGCCTTCTCCGCGTCAGACCTTGCCGTCCGTTCACGGACGAACAGATGGGCCAGCTTCTCTTCTGCTCGCTTGCGTTCCTGAAACTGGCCGATTTGACCGCCGACACTGCCGATCATCTCGATCAACTCGCGGTCAGGTTGGCGGATTTCCTGGCTAAAAAACTCGATCACGCCAATCACTTCATCGCCGAGAAGAATTGGAAACCCAAACCCGGCGCGCAGTCCTGAACGTTCGGCAAAAGCCGCGCGAGGAAAGTTCCCGTCCTTTTTCAAATTCGGAATCCACGATGGTCTGCCGCTCGCCCAAATGCGGCCGGGCAACCCGACGTCTTTAGCGAAGGTTCGCGCACGACAAGCCTGCACAAACTCATCCATCTCGAGCGCCGAACTGTGCCAGACGTCAACGCACCGAAGTACTTCATCCTGATGATCGGCAGCCCAAAGTGCTCCAACCTGCCAACCCAAACTCTCGCAAACCGTTTCGAGAATCTCATGCGTGCCTTCAACGAAATCGATCGAGCGCGAAAGGATGCGCGTGATCGCGTACTGCAACGCGAGCCGGTGCTCGGTGCGACGCCGTTCCGTGATGTCGCGAGTGAAACCACGCGAGTGAACAAACTTGCCGTCTTCAAAGTAAGCACTGGAGTCGATCCGAACTGTTTTGATCGAACCGTCTTTGCAAATCAGACGTGCTTCGTAGTCGCGGACTACTTTTCCCTGGTGCAGCCGTTCGAGCAGATCTTCAATGACTTCTCGATCGTAGTGAAAATCGATGATGTTGCGGCCGACGTATTCTTCGCGTGAGTAACCGAGCAGGTCGAGTTCAGCCTGATTGGCGCGCAGGATTGTTCCGTCAGCATTGACCCAGTGCAGGCCGACCGATGCATTCTCGAAAAAATCGTTCAACTCGGTCTCCCTGTGCCGCAATGCGACTTCGTCTCGTTTACGGCGCGTGATGTCGCGCTTGATGCAAACGTAACAGAGTGGTTCGCCGAGGCCGCTGCGCATTGTGAAGACAGCAAGCTCGATGTTTCGTTCTTCGCCGTTGTGCGAACGGCAAACGACCTCGCCGGAGAACTCACCTGAGTCGCTCAGTTGTTGCTTGAGTTCCCCGAATGTTTGTTCGTCGAGTTCGTTCGCCAGGGTCTTACCGGTGAGATCGTCGTCGGGATAGCCAAGCAGCGTGAAATGGGCGCCGTTTTGTTGGATGTAAAGACCGTCGGGATCGATAATCGCGATGGCTTCTTTGGAGTGTGCAAAGATTTCGCGATAGAGATCGGAATGCAGTTCCACAGGCCGCGCCGTTGGCGCGTTGGGCTCTTCTCTACGGGAGAAGGCATTCTCTGGCATGAAACCCCCTGAAGGATAAGCGGGCTCAGGTCAAGGGGGTGTTCGTCGGGCGAAGGGATGTTAGCACTAAACTAACTTACCACTAAAGATACGTCTCGCACCACGATGGTTGCATCTCTTTTGACGGATTCATAAACAGCGTTGACCAATTCAACCGACATTAGGCCGTCAAGCGCGGTTACGGGTGGCGGCGTGCGGCTGATGATTGCATCGATAAAAGCGCGATCTTCCTGAACGTAACCCCACTTTTCCTCGCGCGGCAACTGCTGCATCGAGTGTTGAACGAAGTGACCTTCGAGGTTGCTGCTGCACACGAGAGTCTCCATTTCGCGAGTTACAAGGGTGGCATGATGACAAAACACCTCGACACGTTCGAACGGAAACAACCAGCTTGCGTCCGCGGCAGTCGCGAGCGTTGCATGAAAGCCACTGGCAAATTTCAACAGCACTGAGAAATCATCAGTCTCTCTGTACTCATGCTTCGAGCCAATCGCGTGCAGGCTTTCCACCTCGCCAAACAAAAAACGCATCATGTCAAACATGTGAATTGGCGTCTCGTAGAGAAAGCCACCAGTAACGGACGGATCGCCGGTCCACACTGGATTCAAGAGTTCGCCTCGATTCATCTTCACGTGCGCTGAGTGTGCGAAGTATTTTTCTGAGAGCAGTTGTTTAAGAGTTGAATAGACAGGCGCGAACCGCCGGTTGTGGCCCACTTGGAACACGGCTTCGCTGTTTTTTGTCTTTGCGAAAACAGATTCGGCATCGCGGATATTCGTCGCCAACGGTTTCTCGCAGAAGACGTGTTTGCCTGCGTCGATTGCTTCGAGCGCGAGTGCTACGTGTTGAGTGTTCGGCGTGGTGATGAAGATCGCATCGGACTGTTCGATTACTTCAGTCGGGTTTGACAGAGCGCGAGCATCAACGGTACGCGCGAGTCGTTCAGCATGTTCGCGGTCCAGATCGTAAACTGCGGTCAGTTGCACGCGTTCATCACGTGTAACTATTCCGGCGTGAACGTTGCCGATATAGCCCGCGCCGATAATCCCGATTTTGGGTTTCATATATCCAACACCCGCTCAGTCGCGGCTCGGGCGTCCTGCGCTAACTGAAAGGGGTCCTTTTCCCAGTACTCCGGCCGGAAGATCTCAACACTGGCAACTTTGTCATAACCAATCTTGCGAAAGGCCTTGATCATCTCGCGCAGAGGCAAAATGCCAAGACCCGGCAACAGACGGT